>CAYIVY010000007.1:0-15994 GCA_964366945.1 uncultured Gammaproteobacteria bacterium | reverse complement strand
ACGTATCAGTTTACAAGTTTATCTTTAATAATATTTCTTTATATTTTGTCGATAGCAAAACGGTAACTAGAAAAGAATTATTGAATGTTAGGCAGAATATGATTTTTGTTACGAATAGTAGTTGTAATTTTAACTTTGAAATTACTACTGAATCAACAAACCTTTATAATTCCGACTGTCAAAACAAGATTTCCGAAGATGGGGGAATAAAAATATATATGAATAATGAAGAAATTTATTCTCAGTACCGAACTTATTTTGAGCAAGTGAGACAATATATTAAGCAGTTTGGTAAAAGTAGCTTTCCTAACTCTTTTGCTTCATATCCTGATAAAAAAGTTTTGCTTTTTAATGCTAATCAAGGAATAGCTGGTAGTGTTATATCTAAGGAAGAATTTAATAATGCTTGTTCAATACTTATAAATCTAAATAATAACTTAAAATAAAAAGAGCATAGCTCTAATATTCAAATTTTAGGCAACAGTTGGATTAAGGGAAGATTTAACTTTTTCTATTTCTTCCCGGATTTTCTGAACAAGCCTAAAATCTTCAAATGTCTTGAAGATACAAGCTAATTGTGTGGTTATATTAGAGTTACGCTTCTCGAGCACTTTGGCAAGTTTATCCTGAGTTTATCGAAGGACTCAGTGTAAACCAGTTATAACTTAATATAACCTCCATTCGTCTCACGGTATTGACAAATACGCCTCATTTTGAGACGATTAACTTATATGAATGATACGAAGCTAATTCCACGTCAGATAAAAATTTTAGATATTCTTTCCCAAACACCAATTACGGGCATTGACATTACTGAAAAGATTAAGAATTATTTTCCTATATCAAAAGCTACTTTAATGAGGGATCTGACTTTTCTAAAGAAGCAAAAGTTTATTACGACCCAAGGAAATGGAAAAAATACCGTTTACACCTCTTTGCAGGAGACCTTTTTGAAATATATAGATATTGAAGAGTATTTTAAAGAAAATTCACAAACAAGAGTTAAAGGTCCAATAAACTTTAATTTAGAAATTATTAATAAATTTAAAAGCGCTTTTTCAAACGAAGAAAAAGAACAACTTATTGCAATTTCAAAAAAACTTAGTGTACAGGAAAAACTTCTTGACCCAAGTATTTTCAAAAGAGAAATAGAGCGATTTACAGTTGAATTTGCCTGGAAGTCTTCAAAGATTGAAGGCAATACTTACTCGTTACTTGAAACCGAAATGTTAATTAAACAAATGAAGGAAGCAGTGGGGCATACAAAATATGAAGCTCAAATGATTCTTAATCACAAAAATGCGATTGATTACATTTTACAAAATCCAAGTAAATTTAGAGAATTAACTATTAGTAAGATTCTTAATCTTCATAATATTTTAACTAAAGATTTAGAAGTTTCATCAGGAATCAGAAAGAACAAAGTCGCGATTACAGGAACAGAATATATGCCTTTGAGTAATCCAAAAGAAATTGAAATTGCGTTACAAAAAATTGTTAACACAACAAATAAAATTGATTTTCCATTAACAAAAGCATTGATGGCATCTCTGACGATTGCTTATTTACAACCGTTTGTAGATGGCAATAAAAGAACAAGTAGAACTTTGGCCAATGCCATTTTGATCGCACACAATTTATATCCATTATCATATCGTGACATAGATATAATCGAATATATCAAGGCAGTAATTCTTTTCTATGAAACAAATAATATTTATCACTTTAAACGAATCTTTGTAAATCAATTTAATTTTTCAATTAATAATTATTTCCAATAGACAAAACACATTCTTAAAGCTTGAGCTTGAGGTATACATCTTTAATTGTTTTTACTAATAATAATGATAAATTAAATAGAAGGAGGTGAAAAATATGATGGATCAAAAATGTTGTGACAGTGGAGATAAATGTGGACCTGACTACAAAGGTGGACATGGAATGATGATGATGGAATGTTGTTAGGAGCATAAAATGTCAAAGGAACATCTTACAATGAAAAAGAAGATGTTAGAGGAAAAACTGAAGTGGGTAAACGAAGAGTTAGGAAAAAAGTAATTAAGGTTTCATATTAAATGCTGGCTGAGCTAAAGAGGCGGGTTTTTCATGTATATTTAAGTCATTTTTTTAAAATTGCAAAAAAATATTTATGAAATAATAAAATTATTAATTATTATATATAATATTATAAATTAATAAAAATATTATGGCAAAGGTAAGTACCTATCTCAATTTTCCACGTAATACTGAGGGAGTATTCAATTTTTACAGATTCAAAAAATAATAAAAAACATATGAAAAATGTTATTGATGCGATGGAATGGCGTTATGCAACTAATAAATTTGATCCAATCAAAAAACTTTCTGCTAAGGACTTGAATAACCTCATGGAAGCCGTGATACTATCCCCATCATCATTCGGTCTTCAACCATGGAAATTAATAGTAGTCACCAATCCTAAAATCCGCGCCAAGCTTCAAGAAGCTGGATATGGTCAACCAAAAATTTCTGAAGCCTCACACTTAATTGTTTTTGCAGCTGAGAAAAATATTGACGATACTCTTATTGACAATTTTATTAAAACCGTTGCAAAAACACGATCTATTCCAATTGAAAATCTCAAAGGAAAAGCTGACATGATGAAGGGCTCGATCTTATCCAAAACAATTGAGCAGAGAGTAGAATGGGTAACACGACAAGTTTATATTGCCTTAGGTGTGTTGATAACAACAGCTGCAATTGCAGGTATTGACGTTGGTCCGATGGAAGGCTTTGACCCAAAAAAATTTGATGAAATTCTTGGCTTGGATAAAATGGGACTGGAAGCAAAAGTAATAGCGGCTGTAGGCTACCGTGCTTCTGACGACCCAAATCTGCAGCTAAAAAAAGTTAGATTCTCAAAAGAGGATATTTTAATTGAGATTAAGTAAAAATTGATAGAGGCAGAAGTCAGGAGAATAACACATTCTTATTACTTCAGCTTGGGGTCTATCCTAACTCTTGCTTAAGCGATTTTTCTATTCTTTCTTTGTCCATTGGCTCCAACATCTGTTGGAGTTCAGGATCAGCTGAAACATCAAGACCGTTCTTTTTAAGAAGTAGCACTTGTAACTCAATCATTTTTGTAATCTCTTCTTCGGCAATTGTATTTATCTGTAAATCAATCTCATCTCTTAAGTCATCAATTTTTGCTGCACGGTTTTGAGAGATCAATACAATAATCGCCAAAAAAATAGCCTCCAAAGATACAGTCATCGTCAATAGTCCAAAAGGGAATGGATCAAAAATAGGAATAATCGGGACAAGTCCAGCGTTGATGGTTATCCAGGTAAAAAACAAAATTATATTAATAATTAGAAATTTCATGCTCCCTAAGCGGGAAGTCAACAGATCTGCAATTTTTTCGCTGAACGATCTATTTTCATTGGCTTTTGCTTCAAAGCTTTTGATTACGCTTTGTCTGCTTTTTAGTCGACGATGGAACGCAGAGGGATCATGAAGAGGAATATTGCTTTTTACATTTGAACTAGACATAGAGCTGATAATAATTTTACTACATACATTATAATGCGTGTATAAAAATGAATAAATTATATTTTTTTATTCTTCTACTCGGAGCTGCCAGTTTTGTTAGATTTGTTTTAACTCCACTCTTAAATAATGACAGTATAATTTTGCGATTAGGCAGTCTCATAATTATTCTTATCGTCGGTGCATTTTTTTTACTCCGTGCATCAGCTAAAATAATTGAAGAAACAACCGAGGTATTAAGTGAACGGACAAAAATAGCTGGAGGTTTATTGCAATCTTTAGGTACAGCATTCCCAGATATGATCCTTGGGATTGTGGCAGCCCTGGTCAGCGTCAGTCTTAGATCAACTGACTATCCCCGTGCAATTAATTACGCAATTATAGCTGCCTCAACCACTTTTGGTTCAAATATCTATAACATTGCTCACGCAGCCTGGTGCATGTATCGGCAAAATAAAGCCAATAGCGAGAACACATCTGTCTCTATGTTTCCTGGTATCCTGGGGGTAGGGTGACGCCTTTTGATAAGCATTTAATAAAACCACATCTATCTGAATTTGATACGGCCATTAAAACTTTAATTGCACTTACGTTACTAACGTTGACAGTCGCAATTAGTATGGTCCTATTTGGAAAAGTTCAAGGACAAGAGCTTCAACTTTCAGAAGATTTATATCAGCTTATTCGTCCAATCGGGATTGTAATTTTTTTGCTGTCTGGCGCCATTCTCTATCTATTTAGAAAGACGCAGAGGAAAGAAAGCGCCATCAACGAAATTGCAGAAGCAGAACATTTTTATAGGCAAAAATCTACAGGGATTATTCTTTTTCATTTACTATTATCTGGGGTTATTATTTTACTTACGGCAGAAAGTATGATCCGCTCAATAGAAGCTCTGAGTCATATTACACATATACCGCCGGTTATTACCGGAGCATTTGCCGGCCTAATTGGTTGCTTAGGAGAAATACTCGTTATACATAACTACTCCATCAATCCCAAAGGCAGAATTGGAGATGCACTGGTTGGAGTTGGAATGGATAATATTGTCACTACTGCAGGAGCGGCGATTGTTGCCATGATGGGAGGAATTTTTCTTGGAGGAAGCTCTCTTATTGTTATTTTTGTTTTAATACTTGGGATGAACACCGTCTTAATTGGCCAGGTCAGTTTGATGAAAAACTATTTTCTTCAAAAAAAGTAAGACAAAAAAATCACCCACAATATTTGTCATTGAACCGAGTTAAGCTTGACTAATTTTATGGAAAATGCTTTAATCAACTATAAACTTAAACAAACAAAAAGAATATCAAACTAAAAAAGTCATTTTTCGTACTTATCAAATTATTTGGTATTTATTAGGTATCATTGAGGTGATTTTGACATTTAGAATTTTACTTAAACTCCTTGGAGCAAGTACCCTAAGCGGGTTTACCAATTTTATATATGTAATCAGCGATCCGTTTGCACTGCCTTTCGCTGGGATACTTGGGACTGCGGTAAGTTCAAATTTAGTATTTGAGTGGTCAACTCTTATTGCCATGGCAGTTTACGCTGTCATTGCCTATGGAATTGTCACCCTATTTCAACTGGTCAAACCAACCAATCAAAAAGAAGTAGAACAGACAGTTGATAATCAATAAACAGATTAAAGGCTAATTGAAGAAATTTAAATATAAAGGAGGTGAAATCTATGACAGATCAAAAAAAACAGAATGTGACAGATAGTGGCATTAATCCAATAGTCGCTGGAGTAACTGGGGCAGTAATTGGAGCCGGTGCTGTAGTTGCTGGAGCAGTAGCAATAGCCCTAAAAGATAAGAAGAATCAAGAAAAGGTAAAAAAAGCATTGACAGATGTAAAAGAACAAGTAAAAGGTTATGTAGAAAAAATGGAACAACAAGTACTTAATAAAAAAGATGAAGTGGAAAAAGATCTGATTGGAGGCAAAGAAAAAGCAAAGAAGGTAACACAATCAGTAAAAAATTCTTTGGGTCACGCAGTTCAGGACGCAAAAAAAGCAGCCCATTAAAAAATATAATAAAAAAGGCGGTGAATAAATTAAAGGAAATATATGGAAATAAACTGGCAAGACATTTATTATTTCACGGCATCGTTTGCGATGATTGTAGTTTTTATTGCCTTCATTTGGTTAATAAGGCTGTTTTTTATTGCATCCAAATTTATAAATAGTTTTACCAAAAAAGCTCATCAATGGAATAACGTCATCGATGACGTTAGATATTTTAAAAAAAGCATTAAAATAAATATTTTAAGATTCTTATTAAAAATTATTGGTAAAGTGGATAAAAAAATATGAGTATTTCTTTTTCAAATTTAAGCCCTCTTACATCACTAGTGTTTGGAATATTAATTCTAATGTTTCCGAAATTTCTCAACTATCTCATTGCAGGATACCTTATCATTGTTGGTATTATGGGGTTAGGTTTATTACAGTGAAAAAAATTGGTACTTGACGAAAACATTTTACATGATTAGAATGAGATTAGATAAATATGTTAACATTCTCAATCACTGGAATAATTTTCCTGTTTATTTTTGCAATAATATTTGTTCCTAAGATATTAGTTATTATTGATCAGTATGAAAGAGGGATCGTTTTGACACTTGGTAAATATTCTCACACTCTCCAGCCAGGGCTAAATATTCTTGTGCCAATTGTCCAACGAGTTATTAGAACAGATATCCGTATCAGAACGTCCGATATTCCCTCACAAGAAGTAATTACAAAAGACAATGTTCCTGTTGGTATTAATGCGGTTGTTTATTTCCAAGTAATCAAGCCTGAAGATGCCGTTCTGAAAATCCAAGATTATAGTTATGCTATTACTCAGTATGCTCAAACTGCCCTTCGTGACGTCATAGGAGGAGTTGAACTTGATACTTTACTTGGAGAAAGGCAAAAATTAGCTGATGAAATTAAAACCATTGTTGATCAGGAAACAACGACTTGGGGAATTGATGTGACAGCAATTAAGATTCAAGATATTGAAATTCCAGCTGATATGAAAAGAGTTATGGCCAAGCAAGCAGAGGCTGAGAGGGAAAGAAGAGCAACAATTATCAGATCCCAAGGAGAGCTATCTGCGGCTGATAATTTAGAGAAGGCTATGGCCATGCTCTCTAAAAGTGGGGCTATTTCAATAAGAACTTTGCAGACAATAGAGGCGACTACTGCCAATCCTTCAAACACAGTCATTTTTGCTCTGCCTATCGAAGTCCTTGAGGGTTTTAAAAAACTTGCGGGTAGAATCTAGATCATTTAATTTCGCGTAAAAAATCAACTGCCACCTGATTAGTGTTGTTTGATGATTGATAAAACTCCTTCCAAACAACCACAATATTTGCCCCGTTAAAAATTGCCCGTTGAACTTCGCGGGAAGAATCACCACCGGCTATAGATATCAAAACATTAAAACTACTTAATACTTTATTGATTTGGACATATGGAATGGGCTTATTTTTATTAAATTTTTCTTCGTCAACTCCGCGATGTAAAATGATTACGTTTGGCTGTTTTTTTAATTGCCGTAAAATTTTTACCGGATATTCAATGTTCATCATGTCCAACATGCTATCAATTTTAAGTATTTCGCAACTTTCAACAAAGCTGTTAATTGTCTCGAGGGATGCTTGGCCAAGGCAAACGGCGGCTGAAGCTCCAGCTAATTTAACCATCTGAACTTCGGTTGCTGCCCGATCCATAGTCTTCAAATCAGCCACAATATATGGTGCACCCGTCAAGTCACCTTGAGACCAATAATTGTATAACTGCCTTATTACATCGGTTCCATATTCTTTGATGAGCGGTGTACCAGCTTCAATAATAATTCGGTCACTTTTAGGTAAAGATCGAATAATTGCACAGGCATCACTCAAATTTGAATTTAAAGCAATTTGAAGATATTTTTTTTTACGATCAAGAATCATATAATATTTTAAAAGTTATATTTGATTATATAATAAACCGCTTTTATTCCGTCAAGCCAGTTAATTTTTTTACCCTGATTATAAGTTCTACCCCAATAGGAAATACCGACCTCATATATTTTCAAATCTGGTATTTTTGCAATTCTAGCCACAATTTCTGGTTCAAATCCAAAATCCTGGCTTTCAATTTGAGGAGTAAGACTGCGAATCAATTTTCCATTAAAAGTTTTAAATCCGGTCTCCAGATCAGTCAAGTTAAGATTGGTGGCAATATTTGATAAAGCGGTTAAGAAAAAATTACCAATAGAATGCCAAAAATATAAAACCCGGTGCGGTCGATCAGAAATAAAACGGCTACCAAAGACAACGTCAGCATCGCGTTTTAAATACGGTTCTAAAAGTCGGGGATAGTCATCGGGACTATATTCTAAATCCGCATCCTGAACAATGACAATATCACCGGTTGACATTTTAAAACCAGTTTTTAAGGAGGCTCCCTTACCTTGGTTATTTTTTTCAAATAGTTTTTTAATTACTCTTTTACTATTATTCGGCAGTTTTTTTAAAATAAGTTTTATTTTATTGACAGTGCCATCGGTTGAACCATCGTCAATAATAATAATTTCTTTGATCAGTCCAAGTGTGTCAGCCTTTGAAACTCGAACGATAGAGTCTTCAATAAAATTGACTTCGTTATAAACAGGAATGACAATAGATAATCTTTTATATTTCATAGTATGTATTATAATTCTTACAATGAAAAAAAATATTTTAATCGGGGTTACCGGTGGTATTGCTGGCTATAAAGTTATTGATTTGATAAAGTTGCTAAGAAATGAAGGACATGAGGTGTTTGTCATTATGACAAAAGGAGCGGTGGAAATGTTTCCCAAAAAAGATTTTGAAGAAGCTTCCGGAAATAAAGTTGTGGTTAATCTTTTTGAAAAAAATTTTGATTACAGAAAAGTTTTAAAGAGAAAAAAAGTTGAGCATATAGAATTAGCTGATAAAGCAGACGTAATGGTGATTGTACCGGCAACTGCCAACGTTATTGGAAAACTTAGCGCCGGTATCGCCGATGATTTTTTAACAACTACCGCTTTGGCTATTGCCTCACCGATAATTATCTGTCCCTCAATGAATGTGAACATGTGGGGAAATCCAATTGTCCAGGAAAATCTAGCTAAATTAAAATCAGTTGGATATCAAATCATCGAGCCTGCATCTGGAATGCTCGCTTGTGGATATGAAGGAGTAGGAAGATTGGAGAATATAAAAATTATAAATAAAGAAATAAATAAATTATTAACAAGAACAGATTCTTTGAAAGGCTTGCCTGCGCAAGCAGGAAAAAAAATTATTGTTACGGCTGGAGGAACGATTGAAAAGATTGATGAAGTTCGCCATATTGCCAATCGTAGTTCTGGAAAAATGGGAGTAGCCATTGCTGAAGAATGTTATTTACGAGGGGCAGACGTTTTGTTACTTCGTGCCAAGAATTCGGTCCGTCCCAGATATTTAATTAAAGAAAAAATATTTGAAACGGCTGAAGACTTAATAAAATTAATAAAAGAAAATATTAGAGATACAGATTTATTTTTTCAGGTGGCGGCGGTCTCTGATTTTAAAGTTGCTCAATCATTTAAGGGAAAGTTGTCGAGTGATAATTCAATTAATTTAAAACTAATTCCTCAAATAAAGATTATTAATCAGATCAAAAAATTATCACCGAAAACAACTTTAATCGTTTTTAAGGCGGAGTATGGTTTGGCAGAAAAATTATTAATAGAGGAGGCATCAAAAAAATTAAAAGAATCGGATGCGGATTTTGTTATTGCTAATGATATTAGTCAGAAAGATCGAGGATTTGAGTCGGACAATAACGAGGTCTATATTATTTCAGCAAGCAAGACGGTCAAAAAAATTCCTCTATCTTCAAAGAGGGAGATTGCAGGAAAGATAGTTGATTTCCTGTCTGTCATCCCCGCGGAGGCGGGGATCCAGTCGAATATTCCACATTGAGAAAATGTTAGGGGTTTAGGGTTTTTTATACTCAGTTTTAGCCTCAATAATGTTTGCAAGACCAACCCCATAAGAATTGACATTATTTAGGTATGTGAAGTTCGAATTGCCTGAAGTTGGAGGAGCTAGAGAGTAATTTAAAAAGGAGCGCCTAGTTTGACAACTTCAGGATATTTTATTTTATATTCTTCAGAGAAATAACAATTTCCTTGACAATGAGGAAACCAAATATTAAGCATGCCTGTTTTAGGATTATTATTTAGCATTTCACTTTCACTAGCAAGACCAGGAATCGTGAAAGTGTCAAATGAAAATTCATATAGAGAACTATTTGATCTATTAATTATAATAATTTTCGTATCTCTTTTTTCTTGACCACCACCTGTATAGTAATCAATAAATGGCATTACTAATTTTGAATTTAATTCATTATGATATTGTTTAAAATCAGAATAGCTTAAATTATAAATAATCATTTGTCCATTTTTTAAAATATCCAAAACTGGCGCTATTAATGTTTTGTTTGGATCCACAGCTTTATTACTTATTGTAAAAGTTGGTTGCAATGTATTTTCTGAAGTAGGTAGTATGTTTGAAATAGTTTGATTAGATTGATTTAAATTACTTTCATATTTAATTCCAAATATAAAAGCTAAAATAGGTAACGTAATAAATAAAGTAAGTGCGAGAAATTTTGAAAGAGGTGTAACTGTAATTAATTCTTTTGGTAAAGACATTATAATCAGTATTCATTATTTCTGTATTAAAGTCAAGGTTTGACTGAATAACTATTTATGTAAATAAAAACACGTTCTAATTGCCTGAAGTTGGGGAAACAAATATCCTCAAAAACATCTTCTTATCCAACCCCATGTGGATAGACATTGTTTTTTATTGTAAATATAATGTTACTTCCTATTAAATTTTAATATTACTCATAAAGTTAGATTTAAATCGTTTAATATTTCTATATTTTTTTGTGTTTGACAATGATATATAGTGTATAATCATCATTACTGGGGATATAAAATAAAACTTACGCTATGATAAAAGTAGTAGAAAAAATAATATTTGATAAGTCAGCTAAGAAAAAAATTCTTCAATACTTCAATAAAGAGGTTGATGTGGAAAATAATATTGTTGATTCCAAAACTAAGAAAAAGGTATTAACTCTTTATGGAGAAGAATTACAAATAAATGACTTTGGAGGTATATTTATCGGTTCAGAAATATATGTAAAATCCGATTTGGCTTCTATTGTCAAATTTCTCCAACGGACATCACAAAATGACAGTCCTTGACCAAATTAAAGGTCTTCTAGTAGATGTTGGTGTGAAGGCAAGAGATATTGCTTCAAATAATAAATTTACTCTCGTTAATTACGTAGATAAAAAAACACAAGTAATAATTAATATTGGAGAAAATAAAAAGGGCATAAATCTAGCTGCACTTGATGGTAAAACAGACAAAGCATTAGGAGAAAGTATTCGCAGGGCAGGAAAAGGAACATTCATCTTAAACGATGAACAAGAAAAAATTATTAACGAAGTGAGTGAATCTATTAAAAAAAAGAGTAATGACGAAATTATTCAATTTTTTTCTGGCAAGATACCTGCTGAAGATTTGGTGATATTAATATCATCTCTATATATTAGGGACAAGTTCCAACGAGATAAAAGTGATGAAGTTGGTATATTAAGAAAACAACTTGCTGAAAGCTATGGAAAAAAAGCCTTCGTCATATCAAACTTATGTACTGCTTCATATTTTGAAGATTTTTTAATGCCACTATACAATGAAATGGCAAAACAAAAAGATTTTACGATAGAGAAATTTAAGAAGTCATACAGAAAATTAATAGATGATTTTCCTGTAGCTATTTTTATTAATGCATATATGACTAAGAAAGGCGTTGAAGAAAAGATAAGAGGAAAGATTAAAGAAAATAAAATGTTCAGCATCCCATATTTAAATATTCATGGCATAGGTCAAGAAAATATTAAAAATATACAAAAAGTAATAATCAAATTAAAAGAGGGGGTTGACTGTACTAGTAAAAAAATTGAGCAAGATGAATCTATAATCAAAGTTCATTTGAGATTTGATTAATCTTCTACCCACCCCATCCCGCAAGGATTGACATTATTTGTTTTCTTATATTTTCTTCATCATCAGCGTCATTAACAATCTTCAAATGATCAATCATTGGTTGATCAAAATTTGAAACCATTTTTCTTGCATAATCTATGTTCAGAGGTAGTTCTGTTCTTTGGGCCAAACGTTTTTCTCTAATAGATTTTTTTGTTTTGATAAGAATAAATTTTGCTTCAGGGATTTTTTTAATGAGATCAGTTCGATACCTCTCTTTGATAAAGGTTTGAGCGACGACTAATTTTTTGTGTTTAGATTTTAGATCGAAAATACTTTTAATTAGTTTTGCAAAAAAAATATCTCGCATTTGCTCGGTAAAGACAGTTTTTGTTTTAATCGCATAATTCATTTCTGGAGTTAAATCGTTATCTCCATCATAAAAATGATACGCAAGGTATTTTTCAAATATTTTTCCTACGTATGTTTTTCCAGTGCCCGGTAAACCAAATAAAATAACAAGTGACATCGAGAAAATTATACTGTAATATGATTTCATATGGAAATTTTATCAAAAGATAAATTATTAAATTTATCCGGCAAGACGGCCATTGTGACCGGAGGATCATCAGGGATTGGATACGGAATAAGTTATAGATTAGCAGAGGCCGGTGCCAATGTTGTAATTACTAGCCGCAATCTTGAAGAAGTTAATAAAGCCGTTGAAGAGTTAAAACAAAAAGGTTTTAAAGCTGCGGGTGTCAAGACGGACGTTGCGCAAGAGGCAGAAGTAAAAAATTTAGTCAATGAAACCGTAAAAGATTTTGGATCAGTGGATATTTTAGTGAATAATGCCGGAATATTTCCTTTTATTACGGTTTCTCAGATGAAGACAGAACAGTTTGATCAGGTGATTGCTACAAATTTGAGAGGAGTTTTTCTTACAACAAAATATATTGGCGAGCAAATGATCAAACAAGGAAAAGGAGGAAAGATAATCAATATTACATCAATTGATGCCATCCATCCATCAATGATAGGGCTCGCTCATTACGATGCTTCAAAGCATGGAGTTTGGGGGTTTACCAAAAATGTTGCCCTTGAGCTGGCCCCTCATAAAATCTGGGTTAATGCCGTTGCTCCAGGCGGGGTAATGACTCACGGAGTAGCTGTTATGCAATCTCAGGGTAAACCAGTTGATGTTGCTAGAAATCCCGAGCCGCCAAAAATGGAGGTTGCCATGGGAAGGATGGGGGTGCCGGATGATATTGGAAAAGTCGTCCTATTTTTGGCCAGCGAAATGTCATCATATATGACCGGTAGTCAAATCGTCGTTGACGGCGGATATTTGTTAAAGTAATTAAGATTTTCCAATGGTAAATTCTCCGTAACGATCATTGATCCTATCCAGAGCATTACTTATCTTACTAATTTTTTCATTACCCAAATCAAGCAGTGTCAACTGTCGATTATTATCTTGAATCAAGGAAAAACAGCTGACCGATATTTTTGAAACAGTCTTTATTTTTGGTTGGAGAAAAAAAAGAATCATTATTTCTTCAAAAAGATTTCTCGTTGAAGCGATCGATTTATTAAGCTTTTTCCCTTTATGCCAAAAACTGTAATCCTTATATAAAATTCCAAGGTGGACACCGGAGCTCAATTTATCCGACTGTCTCAAACGTCGGCCCATTTTTTCACACAGTTTCATAATAATCGTTTTAAGCTTTTCTCGATCTTCAGTTTTTTCTTTAAGAGAATATTCTTGACCAAAACTTTTGCGCTCTGATTTAAAATCGTCTACCTCCCAACCTCGAAGACGGAGATACCAGTAGTATCCAGTGATACTTTGAAAAACATTTTTTCGTAAAAAATTCATTTTGGCCTGAAAAAAATCCAAGGGGCTATTGATTCCATTAGTGTTTAACCGAAATTCAAAACGGATACTGATACCATTCAAGTCAATTAATTTTATTGAAGAATAGACTTGCATTAAATTTTTATAATCAATCAAATCCAACCCATCAGGCTTGTGGAGGGAAGCGGCTAATTTAGCCAAAAATCGATTAGTGGCAATACCAATATTACAAGAAATCCACTCACCGATTTCACATCTTATTCTATTTTTTATTTCTTTCCCAATCATTATTAAATCAGTGGTCTTAGAAAAGACGGGGGAGAAATCTATGATAGCTTCATCAATTGATTTAGGAATAACACAAGGTGAATAGTCTTCGAATATTTTCATGAATTTTAAATTAACATCGCGAACCATATCTGTATTAGTATCGCGAATAATTACATTAGGACAGATCTGTTTGGCCTCAAATACTTTCATACCAGTTTTTATACCTAGTTTTTTAGCTTCAATTGAAGGTGAGAGAATACAGCCGTGATCGGTTTTATAAGCGGCAATCACAAGTGGTTTTCCCCTAAGGTGAGGATAGGCCTGTTGTTCAACAGTGGCAAAGCAGGAGTTAAGGTCAACGTGCATTAAGTGAGGTAGATTTTGATTAATCATTAGATCGGTCATAGGTCTCATTCAATGTCCAATGAAGGTTTTCACTATCTAGAGATAGACGAAAATCTAAGTTGCCGTCGGTCACATGAAAATCGTGGATAATATTTTTTCCTTGGCGAATTTTGTGATAATAAGCAATATTTTTGATTAGATAGTCTCTATTTTTCCAACGGATTTTTTTAGGGATAACCAATCCAGTTTCAGAATTAAATGTTGTAATAACAATAATTTTTTCATTTATATTTTCAATCACACATATTATTTTAGTGAACGAAAGTTTACTTGTCAATTACAATTTACAAAATAAACACAACCTTGTTATAATGTTGTAATGATTTTTCTGGCTTTAAAAACTTATAAACAGTCAACCGGTGATCAGGTAGTCAGATTGTTATCATCAGTAAAAAAAATTATTACTGAAACAAACGTGCCGATTATTGCTGTTGCTCAAGCAACTGATATTTACAGAATAAGAAAAGAACTCGATATAGAAGTTTGGGCCCAACATGTTGATCCAATTAATCCGGGAAAAAATACCGGCTGGATCTCTCCGTATAGTGTCAAGGAAGCTGGTGCCACTGGAGTACTTATAAATCATAGTGAACACAAAATAAATAAAGAATTAGTGATAGAAACCGTTCAGAAAGCTAAAGAAAATGGCTTAAAAACCTTGGTTATTGGTCAAAATCCACAGATGATCTTAGACTATGATAGTCTAGACACTGATTATCTTTCGTTTGAAAAGGAGGATTTGATTGCCAGTGAGGTCTCGATGATAGATCAACAGGAAGGAGCAATTAAAGAACTTGTCATGAAGTTAAAACACCCTTTGATTATTGGTGCCGGTATTAACGACGGTGAAGATACCAAAAAATCTAAAGCTGCCGGAGCGGTCGGAGTTTTAATGGCTACATATTTTGTTACGGCTCTTGATCCGGAAAAAAAACTGCGCGAATTAGCTCGAGGTTTTTTATAAAATAATCTGTGAAAAAAATTTATCCAAAAAAGTTAAGAAAAGGCGATCAGATAAGAGTAATTGCACCCTCAAGGTCAATAAAAATATTGAGTGAAGAAATAAAAAATATTGCTAATCAAAGATTTGCTGATTTGGGTTTGAAGTTGACTTTTGGAAAACACGTTGATGAAACCGACGAGTTTAATTCCACAGCTATTGAATCAAGAATAGAAGATTTTAATGAGGCTTTTAGCGACAAAAATGTCAAAGGAATAATTACCGTTATTGGTGGATTTAATTGTAACCAACTTTTTAGATATATTGATTGGAATTTAATAAAAAATAATCCAAAGATTTTTTTAGGATACTCAGATATTACAGCGTTAAATAATGCCATCTTTGCCAAGACTGGTTTAGTGACTTATTCCGGACCTCATTATTCATCTTTTGGACAAAAATTATATTTTGATTATACTTTGAAATACTTTCAAAAATGTCTGATGTATGAAAAGCCTTTTGAGGTTAGACCAAGCGATTCCTGGAGTGATGACGCGTGGTATTTAGATCAAGATAAAAGGGAGTTGATTAATAATTCTGGTTACTTAGTTATCAATGAAGGAATCACCGAGGGCACAATATTCGGAGCTAATCTTTGTACTTTTAACTTACTACAAGGGACAGAGTATTTTCCTGATTTGACTGACTCAATTTTATTTTTGGAAGACGACTATGAAACAGTTCCTCACACTTTTGATCGTAATCTTCAATCTCTAATACATTTGGCTGGTTTTAAAAAGGTTAAGGGTTTAGTGATAGGAAGATTTCAAAAAAGAAGTAATATGACAGATGATCTATTGATAAAAATTATTAAAACAAAAAAAGAATTAGATAAGATTCCAGTTATTTCTAATATTGATTTCGGTCAC
>CAYIVY010000006.1:0-16284 GCA_964366945.1 uncultured Gammaproteobacteria bacterium | reverse complement strand
TTTTTTAATACCTCTTGCAGTTAGATAAAATAATTTTTCTTCGCCAAGTTTTTCGACAGTTGCTTCATGTTGAACCTCGCAATCTTTTTCATTAATCTTCATATATGGGTAAGTATCTGAACGTGACTGTTCATCCATTATTAAAGCATCACAAGAAACATAGACTTTAGAATTTTTTGCCCCTGGCGCAACTTGAACTAGCCCACGATATGAAGTTCGACCGCCGTCTTTAGAAATAGATTTAGAAATTATGCGTGATGATGTATCTGGCGCCAAATGAAACATTTTGGCCCCGGCATCCTGATGTTGACCCTTAGCTGCATAAGCTATTGAAAGTACTTCTCCATGAGATTTTCGACCTTTTAAAATAACACTTGGATATTTCATTGTCACACGACTACCAATATTACAATCTACCCATTCCATTACCCCCTCTTCATCAACTATTGATCTTTTTGTCACTAAGTTATAGATGTTATGACTCCAATTTTGGACAGTCGTATAGCGAACTCTAGCTCCTTTTTTAACAAAGATCTCAACCACGGCTGAGTGTAAAGATGCGCTTGTATAGATCGGCGCCGTACAACCTTCAACATAATGAACAAAGCTTCCCTCCTCGGCGATGATTAGGGTTCTTTCAAACTGACCAAATCTTTCCGCATTAATCCGAAAGTAAGCTTGCAGTGGCATCGGCACCTTGACTCCACCTGGCACATAAACAAAGGATCCGCCCGACCAAGTGGCCGAATTTAGTGATGCAAATTTATTATCATAAGGACTGATTAATGTACCAAAATACTCTCTTACGATTTCTGGATACTTTCTTAAAGCTGTATCCATGTCACAAAAGATTACGCCCCGCTTTTGTAGTTCCCGATTCATACTTTCATAGACTACTTCCGATTCATATTGTGCCGAAACACCTGATAGAAAGTTTTTTTCCGCTTCTGGAACACCAATTCTATCGTAAGTATCTTTAATCTCTTTAGGTAAGTCCTCCCAAGAATTTACCTGTTTTTCGGTGGGTTTAATGTAGTAGTAAATATCATCGAAGTCTATTGATGATAAATCAGCTCCCCATTTAGGCATCTTTCTTTTTTTAAAAGCATGATAAGCTTTTAAACGAAATTCTTTCATCCAAACTGGTTCACTTTTTAAATTTGAAATATCCTCTACAATCTGACTGTCTAAACCTTTTTTCGCTTTATAAACGTTATTTTCAGGCATGGAAAAACCGAATTTATAGTCGAAATTTAGTTTTTGATTATTCATACTTTTGAATTAAATGTCATCCCCTCGTAGGAGGGGATCCAGTCAATTAATTACATTTTTAAATAGTGATTTTAGTCTGGATTCCCGTCTTCACGGGAATGACGAAGTCACTTTTAACTTTTGACTAAACGACTGATAACCGTTTTTCTCTATTTCCTCAGCTAAGCGGTAGTCACCTTGTTTGACAATTTTGCCTTCCATCATCACGAGTACCACATCTGGCTTGACGTATTTGAGAATCCGATTGTAGTGGGTAATCAAAAGATAAGTTTTTCCCTTTCTATTTTTTTCCATAAACTGTGCAATTGTCCGCAGAGCATCAATGTCAACTCCTGTGTCAATTTCGTCAAACATTAAAAACTTTGGATTAAGAATAGCCGCCTGTAATAATTCAAATTTCTTTTTTTCTCCTCCCGATGTTCCTTCATTAAAAGATCTTTCCAGAAGTTCTTTTTTAATTTTTAATACTTTAGCGGTTTTTTCTATTTCTTCGCGAAGGACTAAAGGGTCTTTTTTGCCGGCAATGGCTGTCCGAAGAAGTGAAAACATACTAACTCCAGATAGAGATAACGGCGATTGAAAAGAAAGAAACATCCCCAGATTAGCTCTTTTTTCTGGAGGGAGTTCGGTGACATCCTTTTTTTCAAATAATATTTTCCCTGATCTGATTTGATACAAAGGATGGGCCATCAGCGTCAGGGCTAATGTAGATTTACCTGATCCATTAGGTCCCATCAAAACATAGACCTTATTTTTTTTCAAACTAAGGTTTAGATTTTTAATTATTATTTTATCAGCAACGGAAATTGTTAAATTTTTTAGTTCAATCATAATAACTGCATTAATTTAATTTTTTTAAGTTCTTTAATTAAAACTACGTTTAGTCGATTTTTGATAAAACTTTGGTGATGACAGATATTCTCAAATTTACACTGATAACTTTCATCAAGGCAGCTACAAACAACTACGTCGTCTTCAAAAATTGTTAAATAATTGTAAAGACTGATTGTTTTAATTTTTGGAGAAATTAGATAGCCTCCTGTCTTTCCTTCTTTGCTGACTAACAACCCTTCTTTAACCAACTCAGCTGCAATTCTAGCCAAAAACCTTTTGGGTAATTTTGTTGCCTCAATTAATTCCGATAGTTTTACCAAGCGGCCTTTATTTTTGACAAACGCAATCAAGATTAGTCCGTAATCTGATTGTTTGGTGATTGTGAGCATATTTGCGAAACCCTGTACCGTAAACCTTAATAAAGGTTTTCTGGTTCAGGGCTAACATATACTTATTTAGTAATAGTTTATCAAAAATAACTATGAAGTCAATAAAACTATAAACTCATTCTTGGAATTCTTTCTAATTGATCAATATCATTAGTAAATAAACCTTTCTCTGCTTTAAACCCTGCAACAACTCCGATCATAGCAGCATTGTCTCCGGTCAGATATTTATAGGACGGAAATAAAACTTCACCTTGATATTTTTTGATTAAATCCCTCATTAATTTTCTTAGTCTCATGTTGGCAATAACCCCACCACCAATAATCAAACGATTCATACCTGTTTGCTTGATGGCTTTTTCCGTCTTCCTGATCAAAGTATCAAAGACGGCTTCTTGAAAAGAACTGGCTAACTCTTTAACCGAGTCGGTTTGCCCAGACTTTTTCAAAAAATAATAGAAAGAAGTCTTTAAACCAGAGAAAGAAAAATCTAAATTATTAGACCTTAACATTGGTCGGGGAAAATTATGAAAATCTTTATTACCCACTTCTTTTGCGAGTCTTTCCAATACCGGACCACCTGGATAACCAAGTCCCAAAAGTTTGGCCGCTTTGTCCAAAGCTTCACCGGCCGCATCGTCCAGTGTCTGGCCAATTACCTGATAGTCTAGATGATTTTTAAAGATAACAAACTCAGTATGTCCTCCTGAAATTATTAAAGCCAGATAAGGAAACTTAAAATTAATCTTTGGATTCCCTTGACTATTCTGGACAAAAGCTGAATAGATATGACCTTCTAAATGGTTAACACTGATTATTTTTTTGTTAAATTTTATAGCTAACTCTTTGGCTTTTTTAATCCCAACTTCAAGAGCCACTGCCAAACCGGGACCTTGAGTAACGGCAATCGCATCAATTTTTTTTATTAACGCTCTTTTTACAACAAAGTCAATCCTCTCTTCATGAGCTCTCTTTGCTATTGAAGGTACAACCCCTCCCCACTTTTTATGCAACAAAACTTGAGAATAGATGATGTTAGACAGTACCCTTCGGCCATCGGTAATTGCAGCGGCCGTCTCGTCACAGGATGTGTCAATGGCTAAAATTTTCATAGAATAATCTTTCTTTCTCTTTCATTAATATATTCTATCCTTATATATACAATCTTTCCCTTCTTTTTAAGTAAATTAATGATCTCTCCTGCTTTCTCACCCCATTCAAAACATAAAATATTACCTGGAATTAATAATTTTTCAATTTCTAGATACCCAAACTCTTCTTTATCTTCTATTTGATATAGATCAAAATGATAAAAATTTTTATATTCATAATAAATAACAAAAGTCGGTGAAACAATATTATTTATTCCCAAACTCTGTCCTATCCCTTTGACAAAGATGGTTTTACCCACACCCAATTCGCCCTCGATAATAAAAATTAATGGTTTATTATTATTTTTCAAACTTTCTTTTAATATTTTTTTTGCAATATCTTTTGTTTCCTCAGATGATTAAGAAAAAAATGTTTTTGATCTATTGATAAAATTCACGTCGCCTTGACTCAAGATTTTTATACTAGGTAAAGTCAGATCAACTACTGTTGAAGGTTTATTTCTGGGTAAAGTTCCAGCGTCGACTATCAAATCAATTAGATCTGCTTGCTTTTTAGATATTTCACTAAATAAACTACTAACTGAATAATGGGGCGATCTACCAGCCAAATTGGCTGAGGTTGCCGTCAACGGTTTTCCATATTCTTGGATCAATCTGTTTATCATTTGAAACGATGGAATCCTTATTCCTAAACATTCTTTTTCCGATTCAAGTAACTTATTCACAATATGTCTTGAAGGAATAATTACAGTAAATGGACCAGGTAAAATTTCTTTGATAATTTCTTGCTGTTGTTTATTTATTTTTACTAATTTGTTTATTAATTTAAAGTCGCAAAAGACAGAGATGGCTTTTCCCGGTGGACGGTTTTTAAACAAAATTAACTTTTGCACAGCTTTGCTGGACTCAGCGTCACACAATAAACCATAAACGGTGTCTGAAGGAAAAATCACTAAACCATTTGACTTTAATGTGGTTATGGTATTATTAATGACCTGATTGATATTATTTGTTTTTAGTTTTATTGTTTTCATTTCTGTTCAATTTTATCAAATTTTTGTTAAAATATACCCATGGCTAAGAAAAATAACGGCTTTAAACTTGCTCAATTTAAATTTAACATTAATCTTCGCAATCTTTTTCTAGTTTTTTTTGTCCTGCTTTTTCTTTTTTATGCCTACCGCTCGATCAGTAAGGAAATTAAGCAAGTGGCTCCAGAAAAATCAATTACGACCATTGTTAAAGAAGTAAAAGAAGGGAAAATCAAAAAAATTGACCTGATTGATAATAAACTTTTAATCTATTACAAGAACGGTAAACTGGCTTTATCTTATAAGGAACCTGGTGAGTCTTTTATTAAAACTCTTAAAGACAGCGGAGTTAGTCCAGAAAAAATTGATATAAACATTAAAGATACTCAGGGCTCAATGGGACTAGCTAATATCATTGGTAATCTTTTGCCGACGATTTTGATGGTGGCTTTTTTTCTGTTTCTTTTCCGCCAGGCCAAAGGTGCTCAAGATTCCGTCTTATCTTTTGGACAAAACCGCGGTAAAAGATTTTTAAAAAGTATGACAAAAACAACCTTTAATGATGTGGCTGGTGTTGATGAAGCTAAAAAAGAACTGGTTGAAATTGTTGATTTTCTAAAAAATCCTGATAAATATAAAAAACTAGGCGCTAGAACTCCAAAAGGAGTATTGTTGGTTGGTCCTGCCGGATGTGGTAAAACTTTACTGGCCAAGGCTGTTGCCGGTGAAGCAAGTGTTCCATTTTTTTCAATAGCCGGTTCAGAATTTATGGAAATGTTGGTCGGTATTGGAGCTGCTCGTGTCCGTGACCTTTTTGCAACAGCCAAAAAAAGTGAACCATCAATTATTTTTATTGATGAAATTGATGCAATTGGACGGGCAAGGTCGGTTGGCATGATGCCATCCCATGATGAGAGAGAACAAACTTTGAATCAAATATTGGTTGAAATGGATGGATTTAATCCAAATGAGCAAGTAGTTGTTATAGCCGCTACCAATCGTGGCGACTTGCTTGACACGGCTCTTCTTAGGCCGGGCCGCTTTGATCGAAGGGTCATTGTTGATTTTCCCGACGCTGCAGGTCGAAAAGCTATTGCAAAAATTCACGCTCAGGGAAAGCCTTTTGATGAAACAGTAAACTGGGATAAAGTCGCCAAAAGAACCGTTGGCTACTCAGGTGCTGATCTGGCTAATATGCTAAATGAGGCCGCGATTTCAGCCGCTCGCGTCGCACGAAATAAAATAAGTATGGAAGACTTGGAAGACGCAGCTACAAAAGTCAAGCTTGGACCAGAAAAAAAACGTCTTCAGTCAGATTTAGATAAAAAATTAACAGCTTATCATGAGGTTGGTCACGCCGTTGTTTCCCATTTTTTACCAAATACTGACCCGGTTCATCGAATTTCGATTGTTTCCCGTGGCATGGCTTTAGGATATACACTGATTCCACCAGCTAAAGATAAATTGCACGAAACCAAAATTCATTTACTGGAGAAAATAGCAGTTATGATGGGTGGTCGAGCCGCCGAAGAAGTTATCTTTAATGAAATGACTACCGGCGCTTCAAATGACTTTGATCAGGCTACTCAAATTGCCAAAGCTATGGTTGTTGAATATGGTATGAGTTCACTTGGTCCAATTAATTTTGGTCCAAATATGGATGTCACCGAGTGGGGCAAAACTTACTACGAACAAAACGTTCTTTCTCAGGAAGTAATGGGAAAAATTGACGCTGAAATTAAAAAAATTATTACCGTCGCCTATAATAAGGCAATTGAAATTGTTAAATCTAACAAGAACTTGATGGATAAGGTTGCTGAGGCACTGATAAAAAAAGAGAGTCTTGATCAAGATGAATTTGAGAGGATAGTCGGAATAAAGTTAAGTGGTGCTTAAATATTTATGCAAACACTCCTTCTCATTGATGGAAACGCAATAATGCACCGCGCTTATCATGCCCTACCTCCCTTTAAGTCCGCAGACGGTACTCCCACAAATGTTGTATACGGATATCTTTCTATGCTTTATAAAGTTGTGGCTGATTTTAAACCTGATTATTTGATCTCTTGTTTTGATACCCCAAAGCCAACTTTCCGAAATAAAATATTTAAAGATTATCAAATTCAACGACCAGAAATTGATGCTGATTTTATTGTCCAAATCCCTTTAGTCAAGCAAGCCCTTGATGCAGCCGGAATTAATCGAATTGAAAAAGATGGTTTTGAAGCCGATGATTTAATTGGAACTATAACCAGAATTTTTGAAATTAATAAATTTAGGGTGATTATCTTAACTGGTGATAAAGATATATTTCAATTAATCACTGAGAATGTTTTTGTGGCCTCACCTCAACTGGGACTCGCTAATATCAAGATCTTTGATCGGTCAGAAGTAGAAAAAAAACTAGACGTCTCACCAAATCAAATAATTGAATTCAAAGCTTTAGCCGGTGATCCATCTGACAACTATCCGGGCGCATCAGGAATTGGACCAAAAACCGCTTCAAAATTAATTCACCAATTTGGCACTGTTGAAAATATTTATAAAAATATTAACCAAGTTGAATCTGAAAAAGTTAAGGAGGTTTTAAAAAATGAAAAAGAAAGCGTCTATCTTTCCAAAAAACTGGCTACAATTATGACTAATGTGGATATCGATCTTAATATAGAGAAACTTAAATTTAAAAATTTTAATAAAAAATTGATAGATTTTCTTACTAAATACCAAATGAATACTTTAACGAAAAGAATTTTTGGTGTAAAAGAAGTTGAAAAAAAAGAGGATCCGTCAGCTGGCGGAAAAAAAAAGTCTGATCAAATAGGACTTTTCTAGAAAAATTTGTTAATCTTTATTTATGTGCGGAATATACGGAATTATTAACGACAAAAAAGATCAGGCAGCTCAAACCGTTCTTGAAGGATTAAAAAAATTAGAGTACCGCGGTTATGATTCTTGGGGCGTTGTAATGATTCCTGAGAACCAACAGGAGTTACAGATTGATAAACACATTGGCAAGATTGGCGATGCAACGACCAAACTCCCTCAGGGATCAACTGCCTTAGGTCATACTCGCTGGGCGACTCATGGTGGCGTCACTGACATCAATGCCCACCCCCATCTTGACTGTAAAAAAAAGTTGGCCGTAATTCACAACGGTATTGTTGAAAACTATCAGGAATTAAAAGTGGAATTACTAAAAAATAATCATCAATTTATTTCTGAGACCGATACAGAGGTAATTGCACATTTAATTGAAGATAAATTTCGTTCTTTGTCATTCCGAGCGAAGTCGAGGAATCTAAAAGAAAGATCCCTCCACTCGTTTCACTCGGTCGGGATGACAAAAGCCGTGTTTTCGACTTTCAAAGAACTTCGAGGTTCCAACGCGATTGCCGTATTGGATCTAAAAACCCAAACAATCATTGCCTGCCGAAATGGTTCTCCGTTGGTTGTTGGTTTAGGGTTGCATCAGTACTTTCTTGCCTCTGATGTACCCGCTTTTTTAAAAGAGACAAACAAAGTTTACTTTCTAAATGACGGAGAGGCCGTGGTTCTGAGTAAAAGCGGCATCAAACTTTTTGACATAGATTCAGAAAAAGAAAAAATTCTTACTCCGCAAAAACTTGACTGGAAACTTGAAGACGCGGAAAAAGGTGGATATCCCCACTTTTTGATTAAGGAAATATATGAACAACTTAAAACTATTTCTAAAACCGCTTCAATAAATGAAAAAGTAATTATTGAACTCGCCGGTAAAATTAGATCAGGGTATAAAGTAATTCTAATCGGTTGCGGAACTGCCTCATACTGTACTCTGGCGGCTAAATATTTTTTTGCCCAACATGGTATTGATGCCCAATCAATTCCAGCGTATGAGTTTATGCCTTTTTCTAAGTTTATGAATGAAAAAACTTTAGTCTTTGCGATATCACAATCAGGCGAGACAGCCGATACTTTAATTGCTGTCCGCGAGGCAAAAAAAAGAGGCGCTCAGATTGTAGCCGTTATCAACGCCCGAGGATCAACCTTAGAAAGGTTAGCGGACACCGTCTTGTCAGTTGGTGCCGGACCGGAGATTGCTGTCGTTTCCACCAAAGCTTTTACTGCCCAACTTTCTACTCTTTACTTATTGGCTAATGCCGTCAAAAATGACTATGGCCACGGTAAGGAAAAAATAATAAATTTAAGTAACACACTCAAGGATTGGTTAAATCCAGTACTAATCAATAAATTAATTGATATTTCAAAAATATTGATGAATGAAGAACATATGTATCTGATTGGTAAACATCTCAACTATCCCGCAGCTTTAGAATTTGCTTTAAAAATTAAAGAAACCAGCTATATCCACGCCGAACCGTTTGCGGCTGGAGAACTGAAACATGGTGTTATTACGTTGATACAAAAAGGAACTCCATGTTTTGTTTTGGCATCTCTTGACGAAGTTAAAGATGAAGTTTTATCTAGTGCCGCTGAAATAAAAGCCCGTGGCGGATTAATTATTGGGATTTCTCCCTTTGAATCAAAAGAATTTGATATATCAATCCCAACACCTAATCTTGGAGATTTGACTATTTTTCCAAATATCATCATTGGACAATTGTTGGGATACTATCTTGGAGTTGGCCGTGGAACCGACCCTGATAAACCCCGTAATCTTGCCAAAAGCGTGACCGTAAAATGACAAAAAAACAAATAATCTACGTTTTAGCAATAGTTTTGGTTTTATTTGAATTCTTTTTTAATAAAGTTAATCTACTACCGAAGACATACCACACTTCAATCAATATTCCGAATCCAACTATCATAATTACTCCTTACGAAAAACAAAAAGTTAAGGTTGTTCGTGTCATCGACGGTGACACGATTGAAATTGAAGGAAAACAAAAAGTCAGATATACTGGCATCAACTCAGCTGAGCTTCACGATCCCAGACGTCCAGTTGGATGCTTTGCCCAAGCAGCAGCTGATGAAAACAGAAGATTAGTTGAAGGTAAAGAAATTATTATTCAAAAAGATGTTTCTGAAGTTGACAAATATAAACGCCTACTAAGATATGTTTGGATTGGTGATATTTTTATTAACGACTACCTAATTCGCCAAGGTTTTGCTCAAGTCTCAACCTATCCTCCCGATGTTAAATATCAACAACAGTTCATGGAAGCCCAAACGGAAGCTAAGGAAAATAATCGTGGACTTTGGAAAGAATGTCCTTCAAATTAATTAGGATAATGGCATTTCTTGTATTTCTTTCCCGATCCACACCAACAGGGATCGTTTCTCCCTAACTTTTTATGAAGATTGGTTTTTGGCTCGACCGACGAAGCCTTGGCGAAGTCTGGTTGTTGGTTGTTTGCTTTAAACGGATCTATAGCCGAAGCCGACTGAAGAATCATTCTTTCTTCTTGATGATTATGGACGGGCGAATCAAGATTTGCCCCTACATTAATTTCAATTTTGAATAGTCGCCTGGTTACCTCAAAGTTAATATCGGCGATTAATTTTTCAAACATCGAATAAGCTTCATTTTTATATTCAACCAACGGATCAAGCTGACCATAACCACGAAGATTTATCCCTTCCCTGAGATCCTCAATTGCCGTTAGGTGATCCATCCAAAACTTATCAATTGTTGATAAAACAACCGTCCGGACAATATCTCCCCAGATTTCTTTACTTAATTTTTTTTCACGAATATTATATTGTTTGTCAATAATTTGATTTAAAAAAATAGTAATTTTTTCTTGTTTCTTTGATTCTATTATCGATAGCAATTCTTTTTCCTCAAATGGAATAATAATGTTTAATTCCTGAATTAATTTTGTTTTGTCAATATCGGTAAGTTGCTCAATATTTATCATGTAATTATTAACCAATACGTTAATCTCTTCTCTAAAAATATCTAAAATCGTCTCTTTAAAAACTGCACCATTCTGACTGCCTAAAAGCATCTTTCTTCGTAGCTCATAAATAATCCCTCTTTGTTTGTTTAAAACATCATCAAAATCAACTAGGTGTTTTCTAATATCAAAATTGAATCCCTCTACTTTTACTTGAGCCTGCTCAATCGCTTTGGAAACCATCGAATGGGTTAAAGGTTGGTCCTCAGGAAAGTTTAGAAAGGTCATCATCTTTGATATCTGCTCACCGCCAAAGATTCTCATTAAATCATCTTCAAGAGCTACAAAAAACCTTGATTCACCTGGATCACCCTGCCGACCGGACCTCCCACGTAGTTGATTATCAATTCGGCGTGATTCATGTTTTTCGGTACCTAAGACATAGAGACCACCCAATTTGACCACTTCATCGTGTTTTTTCTGCCACTCTTTCATTTGGCTATTTTCAAGTTTTTCAGGCATACTACCTCCAAGTACAATATCTACACCTCGACCAGCCATATTGGTAGCAACTGTCACGGCACCTTTTGCGCCCGCCCCAGCAAGGATCTCCGCCTCCTTTTCATGATTTTTAGCATTCAGTAATTGATGAGGGACTCCCTTACTTTTTAACAATGAAGACAGATATTCGTTTTTTTCAATTGAGGTAGTCCCAACTAAAATTGGCCGACCGATTTTATAGTTGCTGGCAATTTCTTCAACAACGGCTTTAAACTTAGCTTTTTCTGTCTTATAGATCATATCCGGTTGATCTTTCCTTTTCATATTTAGGTGAGTTGGAATAGCAATGACATCTGTTTCATAAATTTTGTGAAATTCTTCCGCTTCTGTGGTGGCAGTTCCCGTCATACCGGCCAATTTTTTATACATTCTAAAATAATTTTGCAATGAAATTGTGGCTAAAGTCTTCGACTCCCTTTGAATAGTCACACCTTCCTTTGCTTCAATCGCCTGATGTAAACCCTCAGAAAATCTTCTACCTTGTAGTAGTCTGCCAGTAAATTCATCAACAATGATCACTTCATTATCCTTGACAATGTAGTCTTTATCTATTTTAAATAAAGTTTTTGCTTTAAGAGCCGCCTCGATATGAAAAAGGGTGTCAAAATCTTTTTCATAGATATTGGCAACATTTAAGATCGATTCAATCTTTTTTATTCCTCCGTCTGTTAAGTTGGCTGTCCTTAATTTTTCATCAATGACAAAGTCTTCTTTCTCATTAAGTTGATTTATAATCTTTGGATAAAGATAATATTTGGAAGTATCTTCCTGATTGGGAGCAGAAATAATGTGAGGGGTCCGTGCCTCGTCAATCAAAACCGAATCCGCCTCATCAATAATGGAAAAATAATATTTTCGTTGAACTGTGTCGTTTGGATTTTGGGCCATATTATCACGTAGGTAATCAAAACCAAACTCGCTGTTAATTCCATAAGTAACGTCGGCTAAGTAAGCTTCGCTCCTTGAAATTGGTTTTAGATGTTGTAGCCGCCAATCAAATGCGTCTTTATCAATATATTTTAGATCATATAGAAATGATCTATCAGAAATCATGGCCGCTGTCGTTAACCCCAAAAAATTAAAGATCGTTCCCATCCAACCGCAGTCACGTCTGGCTAAATAATCATTGACTGTGACTAAGTGTGCACCTTGTCTTGACAATGCATTTAAATATAGAGCTGGTACTGACGAAAGGGTTTTTCCTTCACCGGTTTTTTGTTCAGCAATCTTTCCTTCATGCATGGTTATCCCTGCCATCAACTGAACATCAAAATGACGCTGTCCCAAAGTGCGCCTAGCCGCTTCACGTGAAAGTGCAAAAGCCCAAGGTAATATCTCATTAATTTTATTTTCATCTTCCTGAACTATTGCCTTAAGTTTTTTTGTTTCCTTGATAAAGTCAGCATTTTTTAAATTTCTTGTCTTATCTTCCAGTAGATTAATCTCTTCAACTTTTTTTTGCAAACGGTTAATTTCTTTCTGATTGTAATCAAAAAAATTTTTGAATAAGTTAAACATTATTTTATAAAGTATTCCTGTGGTATTATCAAAACCTTTATGGCAGAATAATTATTATTTCCGCCATCCGCCAGCTGGCGGAGCGGATTCCCAGTTTTCTTGACAACAAAATGAAGAGTGTCACCCTCTTTAATTTTGCCAAAACCAGCTTTTTCTAATTCTAACGACTTAATATTGAGCATAGACTGTTTAGTATCTGACTCAAAATCAAGACTGTAGGTATTTTTATCGTTTGTTAAAACTTCAATATTAAAACTATCTTTATTAATTTCTATCACCCTGCCTGAATCAATTAGGAAGTTTTCGTCAATCAGGACAACATTAGCAGTAATGACACTATCAGCTACAACACCGCTAATAATAGCGTAGTCATTTTTTTTAACATCCTCTGATTTTATTTCTTTTTTTTGGACTCCGTTGATTTTAAAATACTTTGTTAATGTATCATCAAACTTGACTTGGTTTTCTTCTTCATCATTTTTGATCTGCATCTTATTTCCATCAATACTGACTACAAAACCAGAAATAGCTTTATTGTTTTGTTTCCTTATTTCCGAAACTTTATTGGCAATTTTTTCCTTCAATTGTTGAATATCTTTATCAATAACAACGGTTGGCGATGATGAAGCTGTTTCCGACGGTGTCTGTGCCGCAACGCTTTGACTAATTAACAAAACAACTATATAACTGACTAAGAATATATTTTTCATAGTTCGCTATCAATATAGTAGACTTTTAAAAATTTTTCTTGTGGCCTGAACTGCTTTTCTTTCGGATAAACTACAATTTTAATGGAATTTTCACCAAGCGCTAAAGGAAATTCTAAATCAAATTTTTCCTTCTTATTGATTATAGCCAAATCCTTGATTGGTGATTGGATCACAATTAATGAATCTTTGAGGGCTGTGCCTTTAAGACGGATTATATTGCTTTCAAAAATTGCTCTATCAGCTGGCTCACTTAATTCCAAAGATTGCTGTTCAAGTCCTGATGAATTAGGCGAAATAACTTTTTCTTTTGGTGCAGAAATCACTTTATTTTTTTCCAACTCCATATCTTTACTTTTAAAAGAGATAAAAACGGCTATGACACCGCCAAAAAGTAAACCCAAAAAAATTGCAATTATTGCTTCTTTTTTCATATTTATACTTTACTCATTTTTTGATATAGTAAATTCATACAAAACTTCTGGAATAGATTCTACTATATTACCTATATTATACCAGTATCCTTTTGATTGGAAAAGCTTCTCACCAGTTTGTTTAAGCAAAATAGAGGCGGAAACGGCCGCTAGCAAAGATTGATTTACAGCTGATAAAGCGGTGGTTAAGCCTGCAAGAATATCGCCGGTACCACCTTTGGTCAGGCCAGCGTTCCCACCCTCAACTATGTAGGTTTCTTTGCCATTCGAAATGATGTCAACGACTGCTTTTAACAGTATTATAGTTTGATATTTCTTGGCGGTTTTCTCAATTAGTTTTATCTTTTCTTCAAGATTTAAATTTAATATTGGTTGATTAAAAAGTTTTTCAAATTCTTTTTGATGTGGAGTAATCACGGCTGGTTTTTTTAAACTTAATAACCATTCTGGCCTCATCACCTGCAGACTTCCGGCATCAAAGATAAATTGCTTATCAGGAAAATTTTCGATTAAAGACTTTGTCAAATTAAAACTGTAGACTGCCTCTTTTCCCTCACGCATCATTCCTGACCCAACTAAAATAGCATCATCTTCCTTTACATATTCCATTAATTTTTCTTGAGGAATAATTATTCCGTTGTGAAACTTTTTCTTTAAAGATAGAAATATTTCTTGATTCTCTTCAGTTGAAGCGTAGTGAACCATATCACAAAAGTGAGAAGCCACCTCAGCCGCCCAGAGTGATGCAGAATGAAAAAGTGATGAACCGCCAATAATAAGGACTCGTCCATTCTGACCTTTATGGGAATTAGGATTTGGCAAAGTTAATTTATTTAAAAAAGTTTTAACAATCCTTGCATCGGAAGTTTTTATATACATATTTGATATAATTTTACATTATTATGCTGACCCATGTAAAGCTGAGACAAAAATTTGCCGAATTTTGGGAAAAAAATAAACATAAAGAAGTTCCTCCTATTCCACTTGTTCCCCAAAACGATCCGACTACTCTTTTCACAGGGTCCGGAATGCAGCAATTAGTACCTTACCTACTTGGTGAGACTCATCCATTGGGTAAACGTGTTTATAACATTCAACCCTGTTTTAGATCGCAGGATATTGAGGAGGTAGGTGACAATCGCCACACAACTTTTTTTGAGATGATGGGTAACTGGTCGCTCGGTGATTACTTTAAAAAAGAACAACTATCTTGGTTTTGGAATTTCCTAACTAAAGAAGTTGGTTTACCCAAAGAAAAACTTTATGTAACGATATTTGCTGGAGATAAAAAAAATAACTTACCTCCAGATATGGAGTCAATGAAAATTTGGAGGAAACTAGGAATTCCTGAAAATAAAATTCTCCAATATGGACCGGAAAAAAACTGGTGGTCACGAGCTGGTATACCAGACAACATGCCTGCTGGCGAACCGGGAGGACCCGATAGTGAAGTCTTTTATGAATTCACCCAAATCCTTCACGATAAAAAATTCGGAGATGAATGTCATCCCAATTGCGACTGCGGACGATTTATGGAAATTGGTAATTCCGTTTTTATGCAGTACAAAAAAACAAAAGATGGCTTCGAAGAACTACCCAAGAAAAATGTTGATTTTGGGGGAGGACTTGAAAGAATCTTAGCCGCTGCAAATAATGACCTTGATGTTTTTAAAACAGATATTTTTTCTGAAATTATAAAAATAATAGAAGAATATTCCAATAAAAAATATGGTGATAAAAATAATCAATCAGCAATCAGAGTTATAGCCGATCACTTAAAAGCAGCTACATTTTTAATGGTGACCGAAGTTAGACCTTCAAATAAAGAACGAGGATATGTACTTAGAAGATTATTAAGAAGAGCCGCAGTTAAAATGCACAATTTAAAAGGTGGATTAACACCTATTCCCGCATTTGAAGCAATCTGTGAAGAAATTTTACATACATATGACGGTTTTCAATCTATTGATAGATTAAAACAAAGAGAACTGATAATTTCAATAATTAATGAAGAAATGACTCGTTTTTCAATAAGTCTTGATCGCGGTCTAAGGGAATTTGAAAAATATTCAAAAGATCAATTAAATTCTTTAAATGCATTTAATTTATTCCAAAATTATGGTTTTCCTTTTGAAATTTCACAAGAATTATTCAATCAAAAAGGTATCAAACTTAACAAAAATGAATTCGATAATATATTTAAAGATCATCAAAATTTATCTCGCAAAGCATCTATCGGAATGTTTAAGGGCGGATTGGCAGATAATGCTGAACAGACAATCAAATATCATACAGCCACTCACTTGCTCCACCAAGCTTTGTTTGATGTTCTCGGTCCGGACGTCCGTCAGGAAGGATCAAATATTACCGTCGAAAGACTGCGTTTTGATTTCTATTCCATCACCAAACCAACTGATGAACAGATAAAAAAAGTTGAAAATATTATTAATAAAAAAATTCAAGAAAAGTTGCCCGTTTCATTTAAAATTATTCCAAAAGTTGAAGCGTTGAAGCTTGGAGCTAGGTCATTTTTTAGGGAAAAATATCCAGACATGGTCAAAGTCTATTTTGTTGATGATTACTCAAAAG
>CAYIVY010000005.1:0-17903 GCA_964366945.1 uncultured Gammaproteobacteria bacterium | reverse complement strand
TCTGTATCATATTTTTTAATCTGTGGTTCACCCATATCACCAGTACACATCAAGAGCCTTCGATATGGGATATTAAAGTCTTCAATAATTTCTTCAGTATTTTTTTGCAGTTCGGCGTGGAGTTTTTTTGATTCATCAACATCATTTTTGGTAATAATCACCTGCTCAACTTTCCAGAATTCGTGTACTCGGTATAAACCCTTGGTATCCTTACCATAAGCACCGGCTTCGCGTCTGAAACAAGGGGAAAAAGCAACAAATTTTTTTGGTAGTTCAGATTCTTTTAATATTTCTCCAGAATAGTAAGAAGTAACAGGTACTTCAGCTGTTCCAGCCAAGTATGCGTCTTCATCATTTAATTTATATACTTCTTGTTCACCCCAGGGAAATTGGCCTGATCCAAAAAGGGTAAAACCTTTAACAATTGATGGAGCGATGATTGGAATATATCCTTTTTTAACTAATTTTTGGAAAACATAAAAAAGTATGGCAAATTGTAGTTGAGCGGCTTGATTTTTCAAAAAATATCCACGAAATCCGGAAACTTTAGAACCGCGCTCTAAGTCAAAAAGATCAAGTGATAAGCCAAGATCCAAATGAGACTTTAATTCAAAATCAAATTTTGGAATTTTTCCCCATTTTTTTATCTCAACATTTCCGGATTCATCAGAACCAACGGGGACTTCTGGTAATGGGACGTTGGGGACGAATGAGACCAATGAGTCTAATTCAATGGTAATTTTTGTAAGTTTTTCTTGTAGTTTTTTAAGTTCATCCTTAATCTCCTTCCCTCGCAAAATAGTTTTTTCGTCCGGTTTTTGATGAGAAGTTTTGTTTCTTTCTTCTCGGAGAATTTGAATCTTTTGAATTAAATCCCGTCGCTCATCATCAAGTTTAAGAATAATATTAACGTCAACCTGACGGTTTTTGTTTTTTGCCGCTTCGATAACTTTTTGTTTGTTAGCACGAATAAAATCAAGAGATAACATACTCAATCATCATATCAAATACCCAATCTTTTTTGTTAGTCTCTTTAATGCTATTAATCTATGATTAACTTCATGATGTTCTTCTTCAGTCAATTGATCATAATATTTATTATATTTTTCAACAATAAATAATGTTCGATAAGGATATCCATGAGTCGGTCTTCCGCTAGATTTTTCAGCAATGTGACCTTTAATTTTTTCTTGTTCAGTAAAAATTTGACCACCCTTGGGGTGTCCAGGCATGGGCAAAAAAAAATGCAAGACAGGTTTCCAAAAAAGCAGTTCTTTTTAAACCTGTACAACCTCGGAGGTTGGATAGAGTAAAGGCAATTAATTCTTTGTCAGCTGCTTCGCGTCCCATCCAACGTTTTGATTTAACTCCGGGCTCATTGTTGAGGTGGGGAATGATTAGGCCTCCATCATCGGCAATTGTTGGCAGGTTTGTTTTTTCGCCATAACATCTTGCTTTTAGAATTGCGTTTTCCTGAAAGGTTTTGCCCGTTTCTTCCGGATCCTCCTCTGCTCTAACGTCGGCTAATGTAAGAATCTTAATTCCTTTTTTTTCAAGTTCGTTCAGCCCCATTTTTAATTCCTCAAGCTTACCCTGATTATGAGTCGCAATTAAAATCTTTTTCACTTTTTATTTTTGTGAGGCCGAAACGATACCAGAAAGTTCTACAGTTCCGCCGCAATATTTTGTGATAATTTCGATAGATTCCTGCAAAGATTTTTCAACCTTTTCCCGGTCGATATCAAAAACTCCATCGACGTTCAAAATGATATTTTTTGTATTCTCAGTAATACACGTCCTTTGGGCGTCGCGGTAGTTAAAATCAATATTGTAGCCTCCATTTTGGTCAAAGTAAGCAATCTCTGTTGGCTTAAATTTGGTTACCTCTTTGTCTCCCAACAATAAAATCTCTTCTCCATCTTTCGGAAAACGCATTAAGGTGGGAAAACTAAATTTATCAAAATCAAAGGCACCGACTGAAACGCGATTCTTCATAACGATCAAATTATAAGCATCGACACAAGAATTAATCTGATAGAGATCTTTTTTTTGAGAAATTCTGCGAAGTAGTGCTTCCGGTGAAGGTCGGCGTGAATGCCAATCTATCCCCATCTCTTTGTATAGTTTTCGGTATGTTAAAACTTCTGGATATGAACTAATTGCTTCATTAGATAGATTAGATTGTGATTGAACAAATCGAGCGATCTCCTCGTCAAGTCTTTGATCTGATTTTTTAATATTAATATTTTTGATTACGGCAATTCCAATATTTATTGACAGATATTTCTCGGCAACTGCAGGATCAATAGAGAATATTTTCTTGTCAGTAAAATCTGAATATAGATTTTGTTTTATCATTGAATCAATCGTGTCTTGTTTGCTTTCTTTTAACAAAGATAAGGATTTATCAAAACCAATATTTAAAACCAATTCACCAATTTTCGGCCCAAACGATTTTCCTGTTAGAGTTTGATAAATAACCTCAAAAGCTTCTTTTGGTTTTATATTCGATTTTTTTATACTAGTAAATATGGCATTTTGAATTTCATCTTTATTATCACTTTTCAGACACTTCAATTGATTAATTAATTGTAGTAAGAATTTTTTCTGTAATTCCGATGGGATGAATTTTTGTGTTTTAGTAACAATCACCTTTTCTTGATAGTTTTTTAAGTATATTTTGGCATATTTTATTCTTTCTTCAAGAATTATTTTTTCTTCTTTGTTTAAATCCTGTCCCTTTTGATTTTTGAAAAATACTAGTACATCTGTTTTATTTTTTAATAGATTGACAATAGTTCTAAATCTCGGGACAAAGATTCTTTTTTTGGGTAATGGTTTGACTTCGGAAAGCTCAATGATACGGGCAAAGTCAGTGGCCACTTCTCCGGCTTTGTCTTTTGATAATTTATTTTCTATTTTCAAAAAATATGAATTTAAGCAACGATCATAGTCGTCAAACAAATTTAGAATTGTATCACCGATCGGATCAAAATCAAGATGGGTTTTAATTGGTGTGCGAACCATCAAAAAACGGAAAATATCTGGTGGCAAAATTTGTGAGACTTCCTTCGCTGAACTACCAATCCCTTTAGAGGACGACATTTTTTTGCCGCCAATTGTAAACCATTCGTAACCACCAAGAGCGTCAGGGGGCGGTATTCCAAGTACTTCTTTACAAAAATGAATTCCCATATCATAAGAACCACCTGAGGACATATGATCTTTACCTGAAGATTCAATCGTAATATCAATCACTTTCCAGTGAGCTGGCCAATCTAATTTCCAGACAAGTTTACCATTTTCGTTAATTGGCTCAATTTTTCCTTCATAACTACAGCCAGTCGCCCATTCAACCAAATTTGGTTCACAACGATAATAGACGTATTTTCCGTCCCATTTATAGACGCTAGTTGTGCTAATTTTTCCACATTTTTCACAGATTGGATTGTACGGATACCAATTCAAAGCACGTTCTTTTTTTACCACTCTTTTATAAATATCTCTAACGACGTCAGCCTTATCAAGAATAAGCTTTATAACCTCATTCATTTTGCCTGATCGATGTAGTTTCGATGACCAAATAATTTGTGGGTGACAGTTAATTGAATTAAAAACCGAAATAAATTCTTGGGCAAAATAATCAGCAAAAGATTTAAACCCGGATTCAGGCGAGGGAATTCTATATAAAGGAACGCCCATGTATTTTCCCCATTTGTCCTTATCTAAATATGTAGGCATTCCATCCATCGGATCCATATCGTTGAAAACGTAAGAAAATTTTGTTTTAACACCAATATCTTTTAAAGCCTTATATATCAAATCATGAACAATCACTCCACGAAGTGACCCAACGTGGATTCGACCAGACGGGGTTTTCATATCATCTACCCACTCTTGCGGCAAGTTCCGTTGTTTTAATCGTTTTGCTTCTCTATCTACCCAAATCATAAGTTTATTCTATCACGAATACTATAAAGTAATTAATGAATTTGTTGGTAGTGATAAAAAACTAAAACCATCAATCACCTCTGAACAAATAATTTTGACATCGGAATTATCTGAGTATTTAAGTGAGTAGTAGTCTGGATGTTTCGTATAGTGACAGTATGCTGAAATAGTATTTTTACCGGCTATTCCAATGTTTAAGGCCTGAATATTTTTTGAGTTTTTTTTAAGAATATCTGTGGTTTTATACAAAGCTTGAGTAAGATTGATATTTTTTAGGTAGCCATTTAAAAGTGACCATATTTTTTGTGCCCCAATATCACCAGGTAGGGAAAGGGTGACGCCTCGTAGAAGCCCGTTGAAAACATATGAATAAGACTCGTTTATATAAGGCTGGTTGTACTCAATATTATTTTTATGTTCCGGAAAGGAAGCGCTTCGAGCATGAACAGAAAAAATATTAGATTTTGGAAATTTTGAAAATTGCCCAATATCTTTCCAAATAGGTTTAAGAGATTGATATTGTTGCCATTTATTATTTTCAAGCCAGGAAAATCCCCAGCCATCACCTTGCCAATCGCCATCAAAAGCTTTGCTTTTTTGGGCCATCTTAGCAAAAGAATTTAATATTTTTTTTGGACTGATCGGCTGCTTCGATTTTGCTAATAAAAACCTGCACATAGTTTTTTAACTGTTTAAGTTTTAACTGTTTAACAGTTTTTTCAGTGCTTTAATAACTAAGTCAATATGTTTTTTTTCAACAATATAAGGAGGTAAAAATCGGACCACTGTTTCGCCTGCGGGAATCGCTAATATTTTATTAAACTGTAATTTTTTTAATAGTCCGTTGCGATCTTCTTTAACCTCAACACCGATCATCAATCCTTGACCTCTTACATCCAGAATGGATGAGGATTTAATTGATTTTAGTTCATCAATAAAATATGCACCTATTTCAGTGACATGTTTGAGAAGTTGACTGTTTATTTTGTTTAATGTTGCAATTACTCCGGCGCAGGCTAAAGGATTCCCTCCAAAAGTTGAAGTATGCAGCCCTTTAAAGATTGCACTGGCAACTTTTTGATTAACTAAAGTAGCTCCAACCGGTATTCCACCAGCCAACCCTTTTCCTAAAGTCAAGATATCAGCCTCAACCCCAATTTTTTGTATTGACAATAATGAACCAGTCCTCCCCATTCCTGTCTGAATTTCATCAACAATAAGAAGAACGCCATATTTATTACAAATTTCTCTAACTTTTGTTAAATAATTTTTATCGGGGACATATATTCCGCCTTCGCCCTGTATGGGTTCAACTATAAAAGCAGCTGTATTTTTGTCGATTACTTCTTCCAAAGCCTGAGGATTGTTATGTTTAATAAATACCACATCCCACAAAAGTGGCAAAAATGGTTTTCGATATTTTTCACCGGCTGTAACGGAAAGTGTTCCCAAAGTCTTTCCGTGATAGGCATTTTCACAGGCAATAATCTTTTTTTTACCGGTCATGGCCACAGCAAATTTCAAGGCCGCTTCATTTGCTTCAGCTCCCGAGTTTGACCAATACACAAATTTATACGAAGAACCAGACCTGTTTATTAGGAGTTCTGAAGCTTCCGCACGAATATTATTATTAAAACTGCCATGCAGAGTTGTTAATATATTTAATTGTTTGCTAATTTGATCGGTTATATCCCGATCAACGTGCCCAAAAATATTAACGCCATAGTTACTCATCATATCTAAATATTTTTCATTATTTTCATCAAAAAGATAGATTCCTGCACCTTTTACAAAAGTGACCCCACGATTAACGTAAGTGTTGACAACATATTTTTGCTGAAGGTATTGATAATTTTTCATGGTTCGACTTCGTATATTAACTAATAATTGTGCCTTGACCGATCATCGCTTTTGTTATGGGATTTTTTATTCTTCCATCAGACCAATACAAGGTTTTTAAACCCAAGCGAAAAGCTTCTTGAGCGCCAAGTATTTTTTTCTTCATTCGGCCCTGAGCATAAATCACATATTGATTTAGTTCACCTTTTTTTATTATCTTTATGAGAGAGGACTCGTCACCAAAAGTTTTTAAAAATCCCGGAGCTTCAAATAGGACAATCATTTCTTCTATTTTTAATGCGCCAGTCATGACCGCGCAAGCCCAGTCATTATCAGTATTAATTATTTCGTTGTTTTCGCTTAGGGCTGGTGGACAGATTACCGGAACATACTTATTATTTAAAAGAAGATTTATTAGTGAGGTATTTATCTTATCAACTTTCCCCGTCTTACTATCAGCAATTAATTTTATTTTTTCACCTTCTTGAGAATAGATCACTTTTTTACGTTGACCTTTCCAGAGTTGTCCATCGATTCCAGTCAGGCCAACGGCGTTTATTCCATTTTGTTGGAGTTTAGTCACAATGTGTTTATTGACAAGTCCTGCATAGACCATCAGAAAAACATCTATTGCTTTGGCATCTGTATAAACACTAGTTACACCAGAAGGAGAAATGATGGTCTTTGTTTCGGCGTTAAGTTGTTTTGCTATTTCATCACGTTTGCTGCTGGCCCCATGAACTAGAACAATTTGTTTGCCTTTATTAACAAGATTTTTTAAATCCTGACAGATGTAATCCCAGTTAATTTGCTTGCCACCGCCAACTTTAATAAGAATCATAAAATTTTATTTTAAATTTATTAATTTTTGTATAACTGCATCGGTGAATTCTGAGGTGCTAAGTTTTCCTCCAAGATCTTTTGTGACATGTCCGTCTTTGACAACTTGAAATATTGTCTGTCTTAATTTTTTACCTAAAGTTACCTCACCTAAAAATTCTAGCATTAGACAAACAGATAAAAAACTGGCTAAAGGATTGGCAATATTCTTGCCGGTGTACTTAGGAGCCGATCCATGGACTGGTTCAAACAAACCTAAATCGTCACCAATATTAGCTGATGAAGCCACACCCAATCCGCCGACTAGTGCCGAAGCCTCATCAGACAAAATATCACCAAACATGTTAGTTGTGACAATAACATCAAAACCCTCTGTTTTTTTTATAAGTTGCATCGCGCAAGTATCAACGAGCATATCCTCCATGGTAATATCAGGATAAAGTTTGGCAATATCGTGAGCTATTTCCAAAAACATCCCGTCGGTAATTCTCAAAACATTGGCCTTATGTACAACAGTAACTTTTTTCCTTTTTTGATTTCGGGCTAATTTGAAAGCAAAATTAATAATTCTCTCACAGCCTTTTTTTGTTAGGACTCTTTCAGCAATTGCACCATCTTTAGTCAAACGTTCTTTTCCACTATACAATCCTTCAGTATTTTCTCTTATGATTATAAAATCAATATTATCTTTTTGACCAGGCAGTGGTAACGATTTAAATGGTCGGACATTAGCATATAGATCCAGTAATTTTCTTAATCTAACGATCGGACTAAAGTATTCTTTTATATTTGGTGGAGTTGTAACGGCACCAAAAAGAATAGCATCACTTTGCATACATTGATCAATAGTTTGCCGTGGCAGGGGAGTACCGTTTTTTTGAAAAGAACTGAACCCAGCTTCCCCAGGAGTAAACTCAAATTTAAGGCCAACAGTTTTTAAAAGCCTTATAGATTCTTGAGTGACTTCTGGGCCAATTCCATCACCGCCGATGTAGCATATTTTGTAAATTTTTTTCATATTTTAATAAAGAGCTTAGGCAATGAGTCTAATCCATATTTTTTTAAATACGCAATTATGCCACCCTCTCGATGAAGCTTTACCAGTAAAGGCGGGATAATCGCAGAGATTTCTATCTTTTTGGATAGATTAACAATCAACTGTTTTTGAATATTGATCTTTAATTCATCATCTATCCCAATATTATTGATAGGGGCAACGATTGCGAGTAACCCTTGATCTATACAGTTTCGATAAAAAATACGGGCAAAAGATTTGGCAATAATAGCCTTTATGCCACATGTCTTTAATGCCGTGACGGCAGTTTCGCGGGATGATCCGCAACCGAAATTATTTCCAGCAATAATGAAATCACCTTTTGCAACATTTTTTGCAAATTCCGGTCGATGCTCGATAAAAGTTATCTTTGCCAACTCCTGAGGATCAGTCGTAATGTTGTACCGGCCCGGTGTGATCAAATCTGTATTAATGTTATTGTCAAAAATCCAGTTCATATTTGGTAAATAAATTATAAATACTTTCTTGGGTCGGTAATATAACCAGTAATTGCCGATGCGGCGGCGGTCGCCGGACTAGCTAGATAAATAAGAGCTTTTGGACTACCCATTCTTCCAGTAAAGTTACGATTACTGGTAGATACGCAGACTTCATTATCATACAAAACACCACCATGTCTACCCAAGCAGGGACCACAACCTGGATTCAGGATAATAGCGTTTTTTTTAGTAAAAAATTCTATATAGCCTTTGGCTAAGGCCTGTAGATAAACAAGTTTTGATGCCGGAGTGATAATCGTACGTACTTGTGGATTAAGGTCGTGCCTTTGCCACATTTTATAGACTATATCAAGATCCTCAATTCGACAGTTTGTACATGAGCCAATAAAAACCTGATCAACCTTTATTTTCTTTTTTTCAACTTGCGAGACGGGCTTTACCCGATCAATGTCCGGTGGTTCGGCAATCTGGGGAATAAGATTGCTTGCGTCAAAATGCATTATTTTTTCATAATTGGCGTCGGGATCACTCTTTAGTACTTTACGATCAAACTTATATGGTCTTTTATTTGCCTCCAAATAACTACTTGTTTTTTCGTCTGGCTCAATGATAGCCGCTTTTGCTCCCATCTCAGCTGACATGTTTGTTAAGGTGAGACGAGCCGGAACATTAAAATTACGTATTGTTTCACCGCCATACTCTAAGACTTTATAGTTACCACCTTCCGGACCAAATTTTTTAGCAATCATTAAGATAACATCTTTAGAAAATACTCCCTTTTTAAGTTTGCCCTTGACTTCAATGCGAATAGTTTGAGGTACCTGAAACCAGCACGTGCCAGTTGCCATGGCGATTGCCGCATCGGTTGAACCAACTCCAATTGTCAGAGCGCCTAAACCGCCACCGGTTGGTGAATGCGAATCGGCTCCTAAAATCAAGTTACCAGGATTAATAAATCGTTCAGACATAATCTGATGGCAGACACCATCGGTTGTGATCTGGATACCCTGTTCGCCTGCAAACTTTCTAATCTTTGCTTGTAATTTAGCCATTTGGACATTTGGAGCTGGAAATGCATGATCAAAAGGAATAAATATTTTCTTTTTATCCCAAACTTTTTTTGCAATCTCGTAAAAAGGATCAATTGCCCAAGCGCAAGTTGTATCATGAGCCATAACCAGATCGAGTTTTGCAATAACAAAATCACCAGCGTATACTTTTTTTCCAACATGTTGAGAAAATATTTTTTCCGCAATAGTTTGTCCCATATATTTAATCAAAATTTTCGACTCTATTCTTAAGATACTCTTTCTTAATAGGAAGCTTTGGTAAATGATAGTGATCAACGATCTTTCTCAATACCAATTCAGGTTTGTTTTTTTTGTTCATTTTTGCTGATTTTGACTTAAATTCTTTAGCAATTTTTGTTGCCTGATCTAAGGTCAGATCATAGTATTCTACTTCCCGAAGATAATAATAGATTAAATTTTTTCCGCTTAAAGGACCAAGAAAAAGTTGATTTTTTTCAACTCCAAAATTCTTCAAGTCGTGAGCTTCATAAACAAAATTATTATTTAATACGGCTTTTTGGTGCACCCCTGCAGTATGAGTTCGATTAGTTATAGAAACTGGTTCATTAGCAGGTACTTGTAATTTTAAAATAGAACCCATAAGAACATTTACTGGGTAACTTAATTTGAGATCGTAGTTTTTACATAAGATTTTATTTTCGTGATATAGATTTAAAAGTAGACCGGTAATTGACGTGATACCTGATCTTTCGGCCATTCCCCAGATTGAAGTGTCAACGTAAGCGGCTCCATTTGAAATTGAGGTAAGCGCATTAACAAGTGAAAATCCCCGATCATTATGAAAATGGCATTCAATATCAACTTTTGGATAACGTTTTTTAACAGCCTTGATCCTCTCAGCTACCATTGCTGGAGTGGCGATGCCAACGGTATCGGGCATGCCAAAAGTATTCACAAATTTATAAACTTTATCATACATTTTAAAAATATCTTTCAGTGGTGTACGAAAACTATCTTCAGCACTGAAACGAAGATAAAGATTAGGATAAAATTTTCTGGTTGTCTCGATAATTTTTTTAACATTGATTATTATTTCACTGAATTTCATACCATGACTGTAATGCTGGGCGTATTCGGTCATACCTATGTATAGATTTAATCCGTCAAATCCAGCTTTTATTGCTTCTTCAATATCTTTCGGATGACAACGGCAGTGAGCCAAAAATCTTATACCGGTTACGTTGAGTGACGTAACGTAGGCTTTTATCTTGATAAAATCTTGGGCTTCGGACCAACTGACGTTTGGAGCAAAAAATTCGAAGTTCCTTATTCCAAGTTTGATTAATCCGTAGATTAGGCTTTTCTTATCCTCAATGGTAAAACGGTATTTATATGAGTCAAACATTAGAGGAGACTGTTGTCCGTCACGAAAGGTAGTGTCAATAAATCCCTTAAACTGTATATTGTTATTTTTCATTAGATTGGATGTAAACCAGAGAATTCTAAGCTAAGGGTTTCTGGGAAGCCAAACATAATATTCATTGCTTGAACTGCTTGACCAGCTGTTCCTTTAACTAAATTGTCAATTGCGGCGATGACAACCAGTCTATTTGATACTTGATCCATCTCAAATCCGATGTCACAAAAATTGGTTCCCTGAAGAATTTTTGGCTCAGGAAAACGGTACAGACCTTGACGTTCTTTGACAATGCGGATAAAAGGTTCTTTTCCATACTCAGTTCGATAGGCTTTCCAAACATCTTTTTCCGTTACTCCTTTTTTTGGAACAGTATGAACTGTGACTAAGAGTCCTCTGACCATGTCAATTGCCGTGGCTGAAATTGCCACATCTACCTTTTTTTGATATAGAGATAACTCTTGAAGAATTTCGGCGGTATGACGATGACCTGATGGCATGTATGATCTGACAACCCCGGCCCGTTCCGGATGGTGGGAAGAAAATGAAGGTTTTATACCGGCTTGAGAACTGCTCATTTTGGCATCAATAATAATTTTTTCTTCAATAAGATTATGTTTAAAAAGTGGATAAAGAGATAAAATTGAGACAGTGGCTTCACAACCTCCACAAGCCACATAGTTAGTTTTTTTAATTTGCTGACGATGAAGTTCGGCTATTCCATAAACAAACTGCGAAAGTAGTTCTGGATTTTTATGTTCTTGATGGTACCAATCTTCAAAAACTTTTTTATTGCGAATACGATAGTCAGCTCCAAGATCAATAATTTTTTTAGAGAATTGTTTTAATTTGGGCATAAGTTTCATTGATTCACAGTTCGGTAGAGCTACAAATAGGAGGTCACATTTCTTTAGATCGTCGGGATGTGAAAATATCAGATCAGTCTTCTTTCTTAAATTAGGGTGGGCCAAAGATATCAATTGTCCGGCAAACTGCCTTGAGGTGGCCTGCTGAATTTTAATTTCAGGGTGACCTAAAAGAATGCGTAACAGTTCTCCGCCAGCATAGCCTGAGGCACCATAGATTGAAGTTAAGATCATAGGTTTTTGGCAATCTTAATACAATAATCAACAATTGCGCCTGAGATACTGACATTAGTTGGTTTTTCGGAGTTTTTAAACTCGGTTGTGTGGTTGATCTCATTTATTTGTAGTCCATCTTCCGTTTCAAAGACATCCAGCGAAAGAATTCCACCACCAACAGCGTCGGAGGCTTTTTTTGATATATTTGAGAGTTCTTTTGTCACTGGACAGTTAGTCGCAACTCCGCCTCTGGCCGTATTGGTAATCCAGTGAGGAGAGTCCCTGTATATTGCGCAAATTGTTACACCGTCTATAACAAAGGATCTTATATCTCGACCGGGTTTTTTAATAAATTTTTGGAGATAGAATGATTTTTGATGTGGCGAACCTAAGACATCTTTATGTTCTAAAATTGCCTCAAGAGCGTCAATGTCATTGACTTTTGCCAGCAACCTGCCCCACGATCCCAGCGGCGGTTTGATGACTACTGGAAAACCTCCAAGATCACCTATCGCTTGTTGTGCTTGATTAGTATTAAAGACCATAGCGAAATCTGGGATTGGCACACTGGCTTTTTGAAGAACGAGAGATGTGACAAATTTATCTTCACAAATTGATGACACGGAAGAGTTGTTAATGACGGTATGGCCAAGAGATTCAAAGAATCGGGTAGCATGCATACCTTTAACGGTCGAAACACAACGTTCGAGTAAAACATCAAAGTTGCATTGATAAGTTTTTCTGTTAAATATTTCTTCACGTACATCAATAAGTTTAATCTGAACACCTTTTTTTTTAGCCGCATCAATAATTAGTTTTTCATCTCCACGTATAGTTGTGTGGAGAAGTCCTATCGTAATCATAATAGAATTATTTATTCTCCCCAATCTTCTTCCACTTTTGGAGCTTCTCCAAGTGTGACCGTGCTTCCTCTGAGATCTGTCACCACTAGTCGGGTATGGCAATCGGGACAGCTTACAATTTCTGAGACCTCAGTTTTCTCAGGAAGAGTTACTTGAGCATCACAGACTGGGCAGTTAGTTTTTAACATGAAAGTAATTATATTCTTAACAAAAAATTAGTCAATTTTTTGTGCTTTTTTGACAAAAAAACTAAAAAATGTTAAAATCTTAACATCATGATTACTATTCCGGAGGTTGTTGCAAAAATTATTAGAAAGTCACCTTTTTTGGAAGAAGGACTTAATAAAAAGATAATTAATCTTTCCGCTTTATCTCGGGCTATTAAACCTGAGATTGAAAAAGAGTTATATAAAAAAATAGAAAATGGAGCTATTATCATGGCTTTAAAAAGACTGTCTAAAATAATTGGAGACAAAAGTAATATTAAAAAAGTATTTTCAAGTACTCCGGACATTATAGTCAGGTCTAATCTAATTGAATATACTTTAGCTAATTCACAATTACTAGTCTTAAAACATCAAAAATTGCTTGAGGCAGTTAGTAGACAAAAAGAGTTTTTTAGTACGATCACAGAAGGAGTATTTGAGACAACTCTTATTGTTAGCGCTGAGCTTGAAAGCGCAATTAAAAAAATCTATCAGGAAGAAAAAATAATTTTTAAAGAAAAGAATCTTTCATCAGTGACAATTAGACTACCAATAGAAAATATTGATATTTCCGGTGTTTATTATTTTATTCTTAAGCATTTGGCTTGGGGAGGAATAAATATTATTGAAATGGTGTCAACTACCCATGAAATTACACTCGTATTTCGTGAAAAAGATATTGACAGAGCCTTTTTAACCTTAAAAAATTTGTTTAATAGCGAGATTACTTTATTTCAATAATTTTATATTTGACTTTGCCGGCGGGAATTGTAACCTCAACTATATCTCCAACTTTTTTATCAATCAACGCCTGTCCGATTGGCGAGGTATTAGAAAGTCTTTTATTCATTGGATCAGCTTCAAACTCGCCAACAATTTGAAAAATCTCGGTTCTTGCATCAGTTGAAATCGTAACAGAGGTGCCAATTTCAACTTTGTATCCTGTGGAATGACTTTCAACCACCTTGGCTTGATTTAATATTTCTTCAATTTCTCTGATTCTCCCCTCAACAAAAGCGAGCTCTTCTTTAGCGGCTGTATATTCGCTATTTTCAGAAAGGTCACCCATAGCCCGGGCTTTTTGTAGTCGGTCAATCGCTTTTGGTTTTTTGTTTTTTATCAAGTCTTGATGTTCTTTTTGTAAATCACTAAAGCCTTGCTGAGTTAACTGGACTGTTTTCATATTTATCAAAATAAAAGATCCCCATCAACGCTTTTATATTTTGGGGATCAATGGTAGAATGTTACTAAATTATAAATTAAAAGTCAAATTTTTTTGGCCCCGTAGTCTAGCGGCCTAGGACATTAGCTTCTCATGCTAAAGACACGAGTTCAAATCTCGTCGGGGTCACAAACTAAAAAACGGCAGGTTCCCTGCCTGCCGGCAGGCAGGTCATCCTGTAAACATCGGTTCGATTCCGATTAGGATCACAAATTTTATTCAATGTTGCTATTGCGTCGTTGTAATTAATTTTCTATAATGACTTTATTAAAAAATAGTATACTATTCATAATATGAAAATAATAACTTTTGACAAATCTGCTAAAGAGTTCATTCTTGATTCGTTTGACAAAAAAGTTAACAATGAAAGCTACGTAGTTGAAAAAGAAACAGGAAATAAAGTAATTGCAAATGATGGACAAGATTTATTAATTAGTCAGTTTGGTGGAATAAAAAAAGGGTCAGAGGTATTTATCAAATCAGACATCATTTCTGTAATGCAACTATTAGATTCCCTTTCATAAATATATGAACTTCTTAGAAAAGTTGAAAAATATAATCAACTTTGAATTTCCTAAGAAAGTTGGAAACGTGCGTTTTTTATCCTTTGAAAATAAAAGCAAGAAATACGAGTATCACGATAACAAAGTTTTAAATATCAACATCAATGCTTTAGATGAAAAAATGCTACAGAAGATAAAAGAATTATTGAAAAGTTTTAAAGAAGAAGGGGGGATGTTACTCGAAGATAAAACTAAACAAATTTTTGAAGACATTAGTTCTGTAAATAAAGATAAGGAGAATGAACGTTTGATAGATTTTTTTAAAGGGATACTCCCAGTTCAAGACCTTGAAATATTACGGGCATCCTTAATCATACGTAGCCTTTATAATAAAAAACAGAACATTGGCTATTTAAAAGAAGGCTTAATTATGAGATACGGAGAAAGAGGAAATAATATTTCAAATTTATGTACAGCGGGATATTTTGAGGAAATAATTAAGCCACTTTATGATCATATGTACTTAGAGCCTTATTTCTCTTTAGATAAATTTCTTAATCGCTATGAGGTAATTGTCACCCAGTATCCTTTTGCTGTTTTTGTAGGAAAGAGCATGAGCTATGGAGAATTAGAAAAAGAAGTATTTAATAAAATGATTACAGGTAAAAAATATGGGAGTACGTTTGTTAATATACATGGAATTGGCATAAGGAATGTTGAGTTGATAAACAAATTAATAGAAGAAAATAAAAAAAAGTTTAATTTGCCTCTCGAAATAGATTCAGGACCTATTTATATAAAAGCAAAAATAATTCTTTGAATATGTAAAATTTTGTAAATTTTATTAGCTTCTCATGCTAAAGACACGAGTTCAAATCTCGTCGGGGTCACCAAAAAAATTATGAAAATATTATACACAATTATAATTGTCGGTTTTGCATCCGTGTTCTTTTGCTATTATTATTACATAACCCCTAACAAGGAGATTGCAATACAAAATTTAATTCTCGAAACATATAGCTCGTTCGTTTTAGGTTTATTAATTATAATATTTGGAATATTATTTGAAATCTTTGGCAAAAAGATAAGGATAGAACAAAACTCAACAATGACTTCATCTTATTAAAAGAAAACCTAAAGTACGTATTTCTGAGGGCAGAAACCCCTTGGAATTTTGGCAATACTTCATCCTCATTTTATTTTGACTCGAGCCATATTAATAAAATTCACGACCTACTCTATGAAAACAATCAGATATGGTATAAATTCATTCTCGAATACAAGGAACGATTTTCAAATGATTTCTTTAAAAATGAAACTTTAAAATTACTTAATGTTTTTGATGGTAAGTTTAACCAAGGTCAAATATTAGGAGAAAAAATTGACTGGTCTATCAAGAAACTTTTTCTAAATCCAACACTTGCTGCTGAAAAAGAAAGTCGTGATATTAGTAAAATAGAAATACTTAATTCATATTACGATCAAAACTATTTTTTTTATCGATCGGCCTTTATTCAAGTTGACAAAACTAGAGTCTTTTTTGATTCAACTAGATACATAAGAACACCAATTACTATCCAACAAATTGATGGAGCATACATAGAAGCAGAGTTAAAGATTAATTCAAAGTTTAAAGAGTACATAAAATTAAAAAAAGATATAATGGCACTCCGAAAAAACAGGAAAGAGCTCTTAAGAATCACAAGTAAAATTAAAAAAACGCTTGTGTGATCTAAATAACTGTAACAAACACTTTACCATCAACCTAGAAGGCTTGAGGAGTTCTTACAACATAGTTTTAAATACCAATCCATTAACCTCTTAACCCAAATTTCCACATGCAACGGATAATCTGGTTCGATAGAAAGTGCATAAGGGTCACAATTTTTTTGACTATTTTATTGAACTTTCAGTAGGTATATAACCTTTAAAATATCCGTATGTTGAGTTCTCGCATTTATAGTCACATTGTGAAAATCTGCAAATTTTTTTCTCTGCATCTTCACAATTTTCCTTAGTGGGATAATGTTTTTGCTTTTTCCTCGTTAAAGTATTGAAAAGCAGTATAGCAATAACTAAAAATATAATCAATAAAACCAGTCTTTTCATTTTCTTAATTATAATTAATATTTGAAATATAAATAACTCAAACTAAATAAATCTTAGCTAACTAAAATAGAATACTCTGTTATACACTTTAGTACTAAATTGTAGCTTGACCTGACTTGCGCATTTCAGTGTCCTAAAAATAACTTTAAAATATTCTTTGAGTCTTGATTAAGTTCTGATTCCAACGGCATTTTTGTATTTCCTATCCGAATTTCTCCTTCACCTACCTTACCCAAAAACTCTATCGCCCTTTCTATTGTGTATTTTTTTGTGTTTAGAATTTTTTCTGCCTCTTTCATTACAAGCAAACTTACAAAACATAAAATTAGATGAGATTTTATCCTTCTAATTTCTTGGTGATAAATTGGCCTTTCTCTAAGATCGTTCTTTGACATTCTGAAGGCTTTTTCGACTTTCCAGAGATTGTGATATTGGTCAATAATTTCCTTAAAGCTGCTTTTGTTCTTTTTGTTGGTGACATATCCTTTCAATCCGTCAAACTGCTTGTCTGCCTTAATTTTTTTATCATCTAGTGAAGTAATTTTATCCTTGTTTTTCCAAGTCAGAAATTTGTTTTTATGGACTACCGTTTTTCCTGTTTCTAATTTATTTCTTAATTTATCAATTATCTTCTCCCGATTTTTTGCATCTTTTTTAGCTCGGTCTTCTGAATATTCAACGATCAACTTTTGGTTATCTAATCGAATTTCATTTATTGATTCAAGTTTGTAATTGTGGCCAATAATTTGCTCGGCGACTTCTTCTTTTGTATTTTTAAGTCTGGCTCCAACGATGTAGTTTATCTTTTTGTCATCTAAATACAAAAGGTTGTCTTCTGATAACATACCGGCGTCAGCTACAACGGTAAGACTTCCAAATTGATATTTCTTTATCAGCTTTTCAACTGATGTTTTAAACGTGTGGCCTTCAAAGGTGTTTCCGGTAAAGCAATCGAAATCAAATGGATATCCTTCAAAGTCAACAAACAGTCCGATTAAAACTTGAGGCATGTCACCACGATGGTCTTTAGAAAAACCTTTTTTCCTAAATTCATCTTCTTTTTCTGTTTCAAAATGTAGAGTAGTGACATCATAAAAGATCAGGGATATTCCTTTATTTTTAAGAGAGACAAATTTATAGGCGATCTCTGTTAATTTGTTTTTATCAAGCGTATCTAAAAATCGATAAATTTTGTCCTTGGATAACATTATTCCTAAGTAGTTTTTCAAGAAGCGAACAGTGGCATCTTTGCTTTTTGGATGAACGATGCGGGCTACAACCAAATCCCGAAGCATATTGTTTGGAAAACCTACAAGATCGTAAAC
>CAYIVY010000004.1:0-18534 GCA_964366945.1 uncultured Gammaproteobacteria bacterium | reverse complement strand
GGCATACGAGATGATCTGGTGTCTGGAGTTCAGACGTGTGCTCTTCCGATCTCGGAATCATTTATCTCTTGATCAAGAAAGTTGATTATCGTGATATTTCGGCAGTATTAAAAGTGTCATCAGCAACGGTAGTTTTTTATGCTACTACTTTTTATAAAAGAAATTCTCGAGTCGTTAATCTTATTAACAATATGTTAAAAAAAGAAAAAGCTCTTAATTTTTTAGATGATTTATTTGCAGATTTGATGATTCATCCGGGAGTTTATAGTGGTCACTGGCAGATGCACTGGGATCATAAGAGAAAACAAGAAGAACAAAAAATTTTAGGATAATTTTATATATGTTTCAATCTATTGATAGATTGAAACAGAAATGCTTAAGATTTTTGTTTTTGAGTTTTTGGATAACTTTCTTTTTCATTCTATTTTCCTAATCCAAAAACTTCCTGGTAAACGCAGTTGTCTTTTATATGAATTGAAAGCTATCTCTAACTTGGTGGGATGTTTTAAATGCATAAAACTTCCGGCCCATAGTACTTCAAAACAGTCGCTGAAAGTTAAAAATGCTTGAAGTAAAATACTGTTCATTCCAAAATATATAATCATTTATAACCGATTTCTTAGGATATTCTGCTGGTAAAAATATGTCATGAAGATGAACGATTGCTCCTTTATTGAGTCTTGGCAATATTTCAAGATATAAGTATTGAACATCACTGTCAATTTTTTAATACATCATAAAGAAAATTTATCTTAAAGCCATGAGAACTTTTTTAAGCACGGCTTGAGAGGAAATACTTGATGTGTCAATTATTAAGTTATAATTTTTTGGATCGACAAAATCATTACGTTTATAAATTTTTTTAAGTTTATTAAACCAATTTAACTGTCTATCCTCGACTCTTTTTTTGGCTGCCTCAAAATCTTTTATTTTTTCTCTATCAGCAAATCTTTTATAGCGAATATTATCTTTACAAATTAGTAATATTCTCAGAACATCTTTCAAATTGTTGGCCATTATACCGGACATCCAACCATCAACGATTAAATTTCCGTTGGCATAAATCATATCGCGGACTTGGTAATCTATTTTTTTTGTTAAAAATTCACTTTGTTCTTCTACCTGTTCTAAATCTAGTTTATTTTTAATTACATAATCTCGAAAAAGTCGTCCGGTCTTAAAACCAGGCCAATCTAATTTGTCAACAAGTTTTTTAAATAGCGTAGTTTTTCCAGTGCAGATTTTTCCAGAAATAGTGATTTTTGAATACCTCATTATTTATTTAATCTTTTCCCTGAAATCCTATTTTATCCAATACTTTTCCAACGGTTTCTAATTGCCCCGTTTTATAAGTGTCAATTACTAAATCAAAATATTTATAGCCCCAAAAATTGTAGTTTCCGTAAAGTTTTTTCCACTTAATATCATTTTCCTTTTCTCTTTGTTTGATCCAATGTTTTGCTTCTTTCACTGAGATATTATCCCGATTGGCTACTCGATCTACGCGAATTTCATCGTGTGAACAGATGAGTAGAACCTTTAATATATCTCTATAAGTTCGAGCAAAAAAACCGGCCAACCATGCTTCATAAATTACTTCCTTTTCTTTTTTAAGGAGTTCTATCGTCATAGAATCAACTTCTTTTTCATGATCATCGGAACGTGCTAAAGCTCCTCGTTTATTTTCGTTAATTTTATTCTTTTGGTCAAACTGCCTTTGCACAACGCCAATATTAATATGTTTCCAACCTAATGTACTAATCAGATTTTTGGTTAAAGTAGTTGTTCCAACGGCAACTTTTCCGGAAATTGTAATGAGACGATATTTAGGGGCAAAGTTTTTAATCATACAATATTTATTTTTTAAATAGTTTAACTATATCATTAACTGTGATAAGTGCGGCCAAGGATAATAAAATAATAAATCCTATTAGATTAGTATATTTTTCAACATCTTTGTTTGGTTTTTTTTTGAAGATACCTTCATAAAGCACAAAAACCAGTCGACCGCCGTCTAAGGCGGGAAAAGGGAGGATATTTACTATAGCCAAATTTAATGACAAAAGACCCAAAAATTGAAGGAAGGCGTTGCCGCCAAACTTTATTGCCTGCCCAGCCATATTCGCAATTCCAACAGGTCCGGCAACATCAACATGGGGTTTTTGAAAGGTTATTAAACCAAAAAGTAGTTTTCCCAACTCTGTGGCAATCTTATAAGTGATATTGGTAGCCTCAATTAAACCGTAATAGGGCGCAGTGAACCACGGATATTTTTTTATGGTAGAAGAAGTTATAGCAATTCCTAATGGTCCTTCACCCTTTGGCGGGTTAACTCTGGGAACTATTTTTGTTAAAAAGGTTTTTCCATTTCTATTAATTTCAAGGGTAATTGTCTGACCGGCTAATTTTTTTGTATTTATAATTAAATCATCAGCGGTGGTTAGTGTGAATTGAGGTAACTTTTTGTTTTGCGGTATTAATTTTGTAACAATGTCATTTTCTTTTAGACCGGAAATTTGGGCAGGTGAGTTTTTAGTTACTTTTTCAATAATAACCTTATTAATTGGAACGGACACTCCTTGAGTGGCTAAGTAGGAAAAAATAAACCAGCCTAATAAAAAATTTCCAATAACACCTCCTAATATAATCAAAGTTTTTTGCCAGGCTGTTTTATTGACGAAAGCTCTTTTTTTGTCCATCTTATCTAATTTATTATGCTCTTCTTCACCATAAAGCTTCACAAATCCTCCTAAAGGTAATAAGTTGAGGCTATATAATGTTTCCCCTTTTTTTATACCAAAGAGTCTTGGCGGTAACCCAATACCAAATTCTTCAACCTTGACGCCCATTTTTTTAGCAATAATAAAATGGCCAAATTCATGAACAAAAACAAGAATAGTGAGAATAAGAAGAAATATTAAGACTGTCATTTTTTAAACCTCCCTAATTTCATTTTCTTTACTTTCTTTAATATTATTAATTTCTTCCATCATCTTTGTTGTTTTATTATCAATCTCTTTTTCCAATCGGTATTTCTCATCCTCCCCCATCTCCTTTTTTTCAAAAGTCGTTTTAATTATCTTTCTGGCATTATCACGTTGATTCCTTATCACTACCTTTTTTTCCTCAACTTTTTCTCCAACAATTTTGATATATTTTTCTCTTTGTTCACTGTCAAGAGACGGAATTCTAATGATAATTTTTGATCCCTGAACCGAAGGGGTTAGTCCTAATGGCGATTTTGAAATACCTTTTTCAATATCTTGAATGACGGCTGGGTCAAATGGAATAATAGATAATGATGAAGGTCCGTCAGTCATAATTGTTGCAAGTTCCAGTAGTCTAAGTTTACTTTGGCCACCGTAAGTTTCGATACTTAAGTTCTCTACTAAAGAAGGTGAGGCGTGGCCAGTACGAATAGATTTTAAATCCTCAATTAGAGATTGAATGGTTTTACTAGCTTGTTGACTAAAAAAGGAAATAATATCCATAAATTTGATTATACATTCCAGCGAATAAATCTATTTACTTTAATATTTTCACCGAATTTTAATATCGCCTCTTTGATCAAATCGCTAATTTTTTTGGAAGGGTCTCTTATATATTCTTGACTAAGAAACTCATCATTGGTCTCGGCCCTAACAGATGCAGCTTGCATAACCAACTCTTGACCTAAACTTTTAAATTCCTTATTTCCAGAAACAAAATCTGTTTCACAAGCAAGTTCAATCAGAGACGCAATTTTACCATTATGATGAACGTAGGAAAAAATAATTCCTGACTCAGTGCGGCGATCTGACTTATCCTTGGCTTTGGCAATTCCCCATTTATTAAGTAGTTTTTTTGCTAGTTCAAGATCATTCTTACTTTCCTCCAAGGCCTTTTTACATAATGAAAAAGAAATACCCGTTTCATCACGGAGTTGTTTTAGTTTATTAATATCGTACATTTTATTTTTTGACCACTTCTTTGGCTTTTGATTCCTGACCTTTTAGATAACTTGCTGCGTACGCCTCAATAATTTCTTTCAAAAAATATTCAATTGATGTTGCTGAATCATCGTTGCCCGGAATTGGATAGTCAATAGGGTCGGGATTAACATTGGTATCAGTCACAGCAACTGTTGGGATCTTCATTTCTCCCGATTCTTTAACTGAATTTTTTTCTTTCTTAATGTCAATAATAAAAAGAGCATCGGGTAATTTCTTGAGTTGAGCGATTCCTCCGTAAAATTTTATTAGTTTATTTAATTCCTTATCTAACTTAACCTGTTCATGCTTAACAAATTTATTCCAATCCCCTTTTTCCTTTTCTTCCTTCATAGAGTTTAATTTTTTGACATTCTTGATAATCATCTCAAAATTAGTTAGAAGTCCAGCTGGCCATTTAGTGTTTATAAAGGGCAGATTATATTTTTGACATAGTTCTTGAGTTAGGTTTGAAGCAATTTTTTTAGTGGAGATAACCAGAAGAACTTTTTCATTTTTTCCTAGTTCGGAAACAAACTGCTTTGCTTTTTCAAGATAGTCAACGGTTTTTGAGAGATCAATGATTGAAACCCCGTTTTCATAGGAAAAAATATATTTGTTTGTTTTGGGATGAACTCGATTAGCTTTATGACCAAGATGAGCTCCGGCAGCAAAAAGCTCCTCAACTTTTTTGTCATTATTCATCATAAGTATTACATTTTAACAGTGGGGACAAGATTATGCAATTAGATTTTGAGGGATTTTAAGAAGTTTTTGAAATTTCCGTTGAATTCCTTGTGCTCAAGGGCGAACTCAACAACGGTTTTTAGATATTCAAATTTGTTACCAGTGTCATAATATCTACCGTTTTCAATGACAACAGTATAGACAGGAACACCTTCCTTCTTAAGTAAGTTGATAGCATCTGTCAGCCAAATTTCCTTCCCTTTTCCCGGCTTCACACTTCTTAATGCAGAAAAAATTTCTGGTGGTAAAATGTACCCACCGTGTGTGGCAATATTAGAGGGTGCTTCATTAATTTCCGGTTTTTCAACAATTTTATTTATTTTATAAACATTATTCTCTACATGAGTTAAATCTGCGATCCCATATCTTTTTAGATCTTCTTTATTTTCAATTTTTACTCCTGAGATCACGATCCCACCAAATTTTTCATAAACCTTAATCATCTGGGACAGCCTAGGAGGATTTGCATGTATAAACTCATCTCCCCAAAGAACGGCAAAAGGTTCGTCCTCAATCACCGATTCAGCGGTCAGAACAGGCGTACCGTTTCCATATGGTCCTTTCTGACGGATGTAAATAAAATTGGCCATATTAGAGATCCTTTGGATCTCTGCAAGTAAATGATTTTTTTTCCCTTGAAGCAAATTTTTAATTAAATCTTCAGAAGGCGCATCAAAGTGATCCTCAATCGCCCGTTTATTAGAACCGGTAATAATAATAATGTTTTCAACTTTTGAGTCAATCGCTTCTTCAACTACATACTGGATTACTGGTTTATCAACGATTGGAAGCATTTCTTTAGGCATTGCCTTAGTTTGAGGGAGAAATCTGGTCCCAAAACCAGCCGCTGGAATTACAACTTTAGTAATTTTTTTCATTCAAATTTCACAGAAACTTTTTGAATTAGTTTAACATTATTGTTAACAAAAGCAGTCAGTTCGGCAATGCCAGTCGTATCTGACGACAAAACAAAGTTAACTTTTCCAGTTTTATTAGATTCGGCAGTTGATTCTTGCGACCCATTAATAAATCCTAAACTGGTCATTAATTTTACCTGTTTTTTATCTAAAGGTAAGTTATTAGCATTTCTTATAAAAACATTGACCTCAACTTTATCTCCCACTTTTGCGGTTAAAGGCCAAGCAAAAATTAAGGAGGTCTGGGAAGACGGATCACTTGCTGTTGAGGCTCGTGCGAAACTTGCAATCCTGTCTTTAAAGACAACATTTGTTACAAAAACTCCAAAAACCAGAAAAAAGAGCAACATAAGCGACACAAACTTTTTATCCATATACTTACCAGCTTATCAAGATAATGATAGATTGTCAAGAATTTTTTTATGAATAATTTCTGGCGGAAGAATTCTTTCATTTTCCACACAGTCTATTTTTATCCAATTTTTTTTAGTCTCTACAATGTCCAAATACATGCCTTCGACTTTTTTAAGATACTTCGTATTTTTTTCATACTGATCTTTCATTTTTTTAGCAATCAAAGTTTGAGCAAAACTAAGTGGAACGTGAAGAAAAATTACCAAATTTGGTCGTGGAATACCAAAAACCTCATATTCCATTGTTTCTACCCAGTCTAAAAATTTTCTTCTTTGAGACGGTTTAACTTTAACTGCTTGGTAAATTGATGAGGGGGTATAGCGATTACAGATTACAATTCTTTTATCATGAAGTGCTTTCCAAAGTTGATCTTTTACCTGCCAGCGATCGGCTGCGTAAGGAAAAGAAGCCAAATATGGATTAATGCGACTAAAATGACCGAACTCTCTATTAAGAAAACGGCCGGCAAAGTCTCCAAAAAAAGTCTTGCCATATTGAGGAAAATCAAAAGATGCATGGCTAATCTGTCTTTTCTCTAAAAAGCTAACAAGAAGTTTTAGTTGTGTTCCTTTTCCCGAACCGTCCGTTCCCTCAATTACAATCAGTTTACCCATATTTTATAAATTAATTGTATCACCGGTCTTCGCTTTTTCGGAGAGGATTATTTTGGCAACTTTATCTTCAACTTCGTCACGTATTGTTCGCTCTAAATTCCGGGCGCCAAAGCCAGAAGAATAACCTAATTGCGAAACAGTTTCTAGAGTTTTTTCAGAAATATTTACTTTTACTTTATAAAGTTTAAAAATATCAACCGTAATTCTATCAATGATTTTCTTAGCCAGAATGTTAATTGACTCTCTACTTAATGGTTGAAAATCAATCACTCCATCAAAACGGTTAAGCAATTCGGGGGAGAAAACATTTTTATTTGTAGCATTGGAGGTGACGATAATAATAAGATTTTTACAGTCAACTCTTTTACCCATTCCATTAACAAAGTAACCTTCATCAAGAATAGTTAAAAAAATATTAATTAGATTTTTGTCAGCTTTTTCAATTTCATCAAGCAGTAACACCCCGTAGCTTTGTTCGCGGACTTTTTGAGTTAGAAAACCAGGATTTATACTATCTCCAATTAATTTCGGAATATCATATTTAGATTGGAATTCAGACATGTCAAAGCGAAGAAGATATTTTGTTGTAGAGACGCCCAAATTGGGCGTCTGTACATCAGCAAAAAATACATTGGCAATAGCCTTGGCGGTTTCGGTTTTTCCTACCCCGGTCGGGCCCAAAAATAAAAATGTTGCCAAAGGTTTCTTTCTTTTACCTATCAGTAAAAAAGACCTTCTTAGAGCTGAGGATAGTTTATTTATTGCTTCATCTTGTTGAATAATTCTGGAAAACAAAAGGGTTTCTAAATTAAGAAGTTTCTCTTTCATTTGTTTGGTAATCAGCGTTGGGATATGAGTTTTGATTGTCAAGACTTGGTTTATAATTTCAGGCGTAACTAGACCATTTTGTTTTACATAAACGCAGGCTGTATCTAAGAGGTCAACTGCTTTTTCAGGAAATGGAATATAAGTTAAATAAAACTCACTTTTTTCAACCACTTCTTTGACCGCTTCATAATAAATAAAAACCTTGTAATGATCTTCAAAAGCAAAAACCGAATCAAGTAAAATATCTTCAGCTTCTTGGTCTGTGACTTCATAAACATCGACTTTATTAAAGATACGGTTAATTTTTTCGTTGGGGAATACAAAGCGTTGATATGCAAACGGCGTAGTTACACCAATTATTTGGATTTGATTGTTTTTAGAAAATTTTTCTATGGATACACTGAGGTCTATTTTTCCCTGATCATCAACAATATATCTATCAAAGCTATCAATAAAGAGAATAACGTTTTTTGCCTGCTCCGCTTCTTTTAATAGATCTTCAAAAAAATTCTCTCGCTGTTTTTGATCTATGAATTCAGTTAATATTTTTTCCATATTGAGTTTTAAAATTCTTCGGTACATTAGATGTATATTAGTTTTACCCAAGTAAATTTTTTTCGCTAAAGCATCAATAATCGTATGTTTGCCAACTCCTTCTTCGCCAACGATAATGACATTACTTTCAATAGATTTAGTCAAAAATTTTTCCACTTCTGCAATTTCTTTTTCTCTATCAACGATGTTTGTAATATGATGAAGGTACGCCGACGTAGCTAAGTCAGTGGTATATTGGTCAAGAATTGGTGTGTATCCTACCGCCCAATTACGAGCTAAAGGCGGATAGGAGAATAGATTTGACAGTTTCCACCAACTAATTTTTTCAAGATGTTGCTGATAATATTTTTCAAACCAGTTTTCGACAAAAAAACGGTTTTCTTGGTCAAGTAAATGAGTATCAATAAATTTTTTTCTAAAAATATCTTTTTTCTCTTGGGAACTTTTTTTAAAAAGTGATAATAAACAAAAAAATGGAGAAAAAATAAAAAATATTAAGGCGATGACTGGAAGTAAAGTCATTAACAAAGTTTGGACAATAAAATAAAAAATAATAATTGAGAGTCTCATAAAAATACCAATAAATCTTGAGATAAGGTTAAAACTAAGGCGGCTAAACCAATCATTAAAGGAAAAACCAACAATTGTTTTATTAACAGTCAGATTGCGCCAGGGTTTAAACAAGGTTCTTAACAGCACAGAAACAGAAAAAAAATAAGGTAAAAAGATGAAAATATTAATGATCGCTTCAGTAAAATTATGAAAGTTGGCAAGGTAAAACTGCCAGAATTTTTTTCTCATAGTTTGAGTATAACAAAATGTCTATTGACAAATTATAAAAATAATTAATAATGTAAACTACTACAAAATGAAAATAGAAAAATCTGAAGAAATCACTGACTTAGAAGGAAAAACTATTATTGTTGTTAACACAGGGTCGATAAAAAAAAGATTTATTTTCCAAAAACTAAAAAAACTTGGTCTACGATTAATAGTTGTTCATAAAGAAAAAAATTGGGCGGCTCCATATGTTGATCAGTGGATTATTTCTGATACTACCAATCACAGGGAAACAATTGCTAGCATTGAAACCTTTATAAATGAAAGAACTCAAAATAAAATTAGTGGAGCTTTGACTTTTTGGGAAGATGACGTTCTGCTTACTGCAAAAATTGTTGACAAATTTAATTTTATTGGTATTCCCTATCACATAGCCAAAAAAGTTAGAAATAAATTTCTATTTCGTCAATTTTGTCAGCAAAACGGAATACCAACACCGGGCCATGTATTGATAAAAAATGAAAATGACTTAAAACAGGTTAAAGAAAATCTTCATTTCCCAATCGTCGTTAAGCCGTCATACGGAGCTTCAAGTTCTTTTGTTGTTCGTGTTGATACAAAAGATGATTTAGATGACATATACCATTTTGTGAAAAAAAATATTTCGGTTTTGACCGAATCAGCCCTTACCGACGGACTGGACATCTTTGCTGAAGAATATTTGGATGGGGATGAAGTTGATATAGATGCTGTATTGCAAAATGGGAAAATAAAATTTTATTCGTTAGCAGATAATTTTAACAAGGAAAAAGATGTTTTTTTTATGGATAGTGGTCAAGCAGTTCCCTCAAGTTTGCCAGTGGAAGATCAGGAAAAATTACTGGACATTCTTGAAGAAACATTAGAGAAATTAGGGATTCAAAACGCCATGGTCCATTTTGAGGTTAAATCAACCAAACACGGACCGGTTCCCTTAGAGTGTAATTTAAGGATGGGGGGAGATTATGTCTATTCTTATATCAATGACGCGTGGAATGTTGACTTGATCGAAATGGCTGTAAAAATAGCTACCGGTACCTACATTCAGACGATAAAATCCGAAAAGTTAAAAAAATATATTATTGGTTGGGATCTCTATCCTAAAGAATCGGGTATATTAGTTCAGCTTGATATTTCAGAAAAAATCAAAAAACTTAAACATGTTGAAGAACTTCATATATATAAAAAGATCGGAGAACCGGTTTTAATACAGCCGGATGGATCAGATTATTTAGGTTGGTTAACAGTATCAGGAAAGAATTTGGTTGATGCACAAGATAATCTTTCTGAGGCTTTGGAATATATTGACTTCAAAGTTGTTAAATTTGATCCTGCCTCATCTCTCGGTAAAACCGAAAGAAGGCATAGAAGAACTTTTGCCGCCTTACAGACTGACACAATAGTGCGGGCAGCAAAATTTGAAAACATTAAAAGACTGTCTCCGCAAAATATTAAAAAACTTCATATTGGGATTGCCTGTAATATTTATGATGGAGAAAATGGCAATAGTGTTGAGCAGGATTTAATGTCAGTGGGAAAAAACATAGAAAAAACTTTAGTAGCGCGAGGATATAAGGTTTCATTTTTTGATTTTAATAATTTACCTAAAGCTTTTGTTGATCTTAGAGGTAGTGACGTAGATTTAGTTTTTAACGTTTGCGAAAGAATTAACAATTCAAGCTTGCTTGAGCCTCACGCAGCGGCAATTCTGGACACATTACAAATTCCCTATACAGGATCAAATCCTTTCACCCTCTCGCTTTGCATCGATAAAATTAGAGTAAAAAAATTATTAGCCTATCACGAAATCCCGACTCCAAACTGGGATTATGCATATTCTATGGACGATGAAATTGACGACGATCTAAAATATCCATTAATTGTTAAGCCGGGTAATACAGACAATTCAATTGGAATTACCAATGAGTCGGTTGTGACTAACAAACGAGAATTAAAGAGGGAGCTTAATAAAGTAATCACTAAGATGAAGAGACCAGCTTTAGTTGAAGAATATATAGAGGGTGATGAATATGACATATCTATAGTCGGCAGTGATGAAAATGATCTCAGAGTTTTGCCCTTATCCCGGTCAATATTTGATAAGATGCCAAAAGGCCTTTGGCACATATACCCTTACGACGCTAAGTGGGATGAAAAATCCGCCTATAACAAAATAGTTGTTCAACGACCACCAAAAAATATTAGTAAAAGACTGGAGTCTTTAATTACCGAGATTGCCCTTGATACCTATAATATTCTTGACTGTCATGATTATGGAAGGGTTGAGGTAAGAGTTGATAAAAACGATAATCCATATATATTAGAATTAAATCCCAATCCATCTATCAATATAAGCGATTGCGTCCCCGCTTGTGCTCAGCTAATTGGAATGGATTACGGCGACTTTATTGAAGATGTAATTAGAATGGCGATCCATCGTTATAAAAACCGTCCTCCATATTTTCATCTTCAGGCGAATTTGCTTTAAGAAATTTTTTACTCTTTGTCGTTTGACTTAATCGCAAGGCTTTTGTTAAGATTAGACTGTTATGAAAAGAGTCAATACTTCAACCAAAAATATGAGTCAATATGCCGGAAAATGGGTGGCAGTTTTAGAGGATCGAATCATTGGCGTTGGTAAAACGCTAAAAGAAATAAGTCCCTTAGTGACTTGTGATATTAAGAACAAGATTCCTGACAAAAAAATTGCCGCTGCTTTTAAGGTTCCATATAAAGGAGAGGGGCCATATGTATTATGAGTGGTAAAATTATTCTCGATTCTCTTGCTGTCTTCAAATATTATTATAATGGTGAGGGATATTTTCCAGCAATTCCACTTTATATTTCTACAGGCAATAAAAAACTTAAACTTCAGGCTCTGATAGATTCAGGAGCTACTATTTCTGTGTTTAAAGATGAGGTTGCAGATCAATTAGGAATTAAAATAGAAGGTGGGAGAGAAATTTATCTTGGTGGTGTTGGCGGTAGAATAAAAGGCTATGTTCATACATTAGAAGTAGAAATCGCTGGCAAAAAATTTATCTGTCCTGTGGTTTTTTCTCACGAATATTTAGTTTCCTTTAATTTGTTAGGAAGGGAGACTTTTTTTAGACAGTTCAAGATTATTTTTGAAGAAAAGGATAACTTACTTAAACTCGAATAGTTTGCTTTTTGGTGGACGCTGAGGGGCTCGAACCCCCGACCTACGCGATGTAAACGCGGCGCTCTACCAACTGAGCTAAGCGTCCGAGGTCTATGAGTCCGCCTATTCTTACTTTTCGCCTTTTCAGTACTATTCGTACACGGCTCGAAGAGCGAATTAAGGCGGACATAAGAATCTCTATTCCAAAACTTCGTTTTGTAAAGAGCTTCTAATGTGGGTGCGGATGGAATCGAACCATCGCTCTGTTCTTTATCAGAGAACTGTTTTACCATTAAACTACGCACCCAAAACTCTAAAAATTATAGCATATTGTATTATAGTTTTATATATAATAAGTACATGCTTTACTTCTCAGAAATTGTTGGTAAAAAAGTCTATACAGAAGATAGTATTTATATTGGTTATTTGGAAGACTTGATTTTTTTAGCGGCAGAAAATCCAATTGTGACTAAGATTATTATCAGAGGCAAAGACAATCAAAGACTAATTATTTCTACCGATTATTTACAAAAAGTTAGTAAAAACTTAACCATTGAAAAAGAATTTTTGGTCACCAATCTTGAAGAAAATGAACTTTATTTAGTCAAAAATTTATTAGATAAACAAATTATTGACCTCAAAGGAAGTAAGATCGTCCGGGTTAATGATGTGGCTTTACAAGATCAAGAAAGGTTATCGATTGCCGGTGTTGACATTGGGATTTTGGGAATATTTCGTCGTTTAAGAATCGGGGCCAATAATTTTTATAAACTTGCAACATTATTTAAAATTAAATTAGCTTCTCAATTTTTGTCTTGGGCTGATATTCAACCTTTAGAGTTGATCCGTGGTAATGTCAAACTAAGAAAAAAAGAGGAAAAATTAGAAAAAATTAGGCCGGAAGATTTGGCTGATTACTTGGAAAAAACCAACGTTATTAATGCGAGAAAATTTTTAAAGATATTAGATACGGAAAAAGCAGCTGAAGTAATTGGGAACTTAAATATTAATTATCAAACAGCGCTTTTTAAAAATTTTCACACAGATAAAGCAGCAAAACTGATTTCTTTTCTGGACCCGGATGAGGCGGTTGACGTCCTATTAACTTTATCGAAAAAAAAACGGGAAGAAGTGTTGGAAAAATTAAGCCCAAAGATAAAAGAAAAAATTCTTCACCTTTTTGAATTGTCAAAAGACCCAATTGGTGCTTTAATTACTACAGAATACTTGACGGCTGGCTCAGAAGACACGGTGCGTCAAGTAATTGATGCAATTAAAAAAGAAACAGCAGATTTTTCTTCGTTATATTGTATCTATGTTGTTAACAAAGATAAACAACTTTCCGGGGTGATTAGTTTGCTTGAAATTTTAAGACAGGATTTAGATACGCCATTATATAAGTTTATGATACAAAATTTAGTGGTGATCCATTTAACGACACCAATTGAAATTGCGATGAAAAAATTTCTTAAATACCGTCTATCAGCCTTACCAGTCGTCAATCAAGAAAAACGAATTGAGGGTGTTGTTAATCTTGATGATATTACCAATTATATTTTAGGGAGGATAAAATAATTATATGAAAAAATTAATCATTGTTGCTGATTGGGCTCGTGATAGTTTGACTTGTGCTGAGGTGGGACTAACTGTAGAAGGATTTTTAAAATCTGAAGAAAAACCAAATTTTTATTTTATTACCTCAACGCCGTCAACTATTCATACAGGCTTTTTGGTAAGTCAATTAATTACGACTGAAGAAAGATATGGTCATCCGCTCGAAACAGTTATTTTTCAAAATACAGATCCTCGGCTTTTTTCTAAAGAAAGATTAGATAAAGCTAAAGGAGCCAGTCCTTTAATAATCAAGTTAAGATCAGGGGTGTATATATTAGGACCTAATGCTGGGTACAATTTTTCTTTTATTAAAGATAAGATTGATGAAGTTTTTGCCTATCAAGGAGTTAATGAAGAAGGCCAGTTTCATTCCCGCGATTTGTATGCAAGAATATCAGCTCATTTGATGGAGGGTTTTGAGGATGAAATGGAGATGGACGAAGTTTCTTCAAATATTATTCCAGAAATTGATAAATATTATGTAGCTCATATAGATAATTTTGGTAATATTAAAACCACAATAAAAAAAGAAGCACTTAAAGGAAAATATGAATATGGTGATTTCGTTAAAATCAAAGTTAATGAAACAGAAAATAAAGCCAAATTTGTTGACAATCTTTTTGGGGGAATATTAGGTGAGTTAGTGATTTATCCAGGTTCTTCAGGTCCAGTCGATAATCCATTTTTAGAAATTAGTGCTTGGCAGCATTTTGATGAAGTAAAACCAAAAACCGGTAAAGATTTCTTTACCAACCTCCGACCAGGAATGGAGATAGAGTTGAAATGATAGGTTATTAAACTTGACGGGAACGCCTTCTTTTTAGTAGTTTTGAATCTATAACCGATCGCCGGAGAGTTGACATAGCCTCACTTCTTTCCTTTGAGTCTTTCGAAAGACTTAGAATCTCTTTAGCCTGAGCAATGGCTTTATCAGTCAAGCCAAGATCAATTTCTTCTTGTCCATAAGCCCGAGAAACAAGCACAGTGACCGTTTTTCCATTGGTTTCGAGATATCCCCCACCGATTGCCAGTAAATCCTCATCAGTCTGCGTTTTTATTTTAATAATTCCTTCAAGTAGCAGAGAAAATAAATGAGTGTGGCGTGGTAAAATTGTTATTTCTCCATCAGCAGTAGGAACGGTTATAGAATTTACTTGTTTATCAATAACGATCTTGCGAGGAGTTATAACCTTGAGCCTAAGAGTATTCATAAGTTTACTTTACTTCCTCAATCCCTCCGACCATATAAAAATTCATCTCTGATTTGCTGTCATGTTTACCCTCTAAAATTTCTTTAAAACCACGGACAGTCTCTGCAACCGGTACATATTTCCCTGCTCGTCCGGTAAAAGGTTCGGCCACAAACATTGGTTGAGTCAAGAAGCGTTGAATTTTTCTGGCTCTAGAAACTGTCAATTTATCTGTTTCTGACAGTTCCTCCATTCCAAGAATAGCAATGATATCTTGCAGATCTTTATATCGTTGCAAAGTCTTTAAAACATCTCTGGTGACTTGATAGTGCTCCTCACCAACAATATCAATATCAAGAGCGCGGGACGATGAAGTTAATGGGTCAATAGCAGGATACAATCCTTGTTCAGATAGCGACCTCTCCAGTGTAATTGATGCGTCCACATGTGAAAAAGTGGCAACAGGAGCCGGGTCGGTATAGTCGTCAGCCGGTACATAAACTGCTTGAATTGAGGTGATAGAGCCTTTATTAGTTGAGGTAATTCTTTCTTGTAGAGCGGCCATTTCGGAAGCTAAAGTTGGCTGATAGCCCACGGCTGAAGGGATTCTTCCAAGCAATGCTGACACTTCACTTCCTGCCTGGGCAAAACGAAAGATATTATCAATAAAAAGTAGTACATCCATATTTTTTTGATCACGGAAATATTCAGCCATAGTCACTCCGGTTAAAGCAACACGAAGACGGTTACCAGGCGGCTCATTCATTTGACCAAAAACCAGAGATGTATTTTTTAAAACTTTAGTTTCCTTCATTTCCAGCCAAAGATCATTTCCTTCTCGGGTTCTCTCTCCGACTCCAGTGAAAACAGAGACTCCATGATGATTTTTAGCGACGTTATGAATCATTTCTTGGATTAAAACCGTTTTACCAACTCCGGCTCCTCCAAATATGGCCACTTTTCCTCCTTTAATAAATGGGGCGATTAGATCAAGAACTTTAATTCCGGTTTCAAAAATTTCCTGTTGAACCGATTGTTCAACTAATTTCGGCGGTTGAGCGTGGATTGAAGCACTAAATTTAGATTTTATCTCACCCAATTCATCAATTGGTTCTCCTAAAACATTCATAATTCTTCCTTGAGTTGCCTCGCCGGTGGGGACGGTAATGGGCTTACCGGTATTTGAGACTTTCATATTTCTTTTAAGTCCAAAGACGTTACTCATGGCTACAGTGCGCACCAAACCCTGGTCAAGAATAGCTTCAACTTCAAAGACAATTTTTCCTAAATTATTTCCTTGCCTACCTGCAGGCAGGTCCTCAAAAAAAAGAGCATCATAAATTTTAGGAGTTTCATTTTCTTTGAATTTAATATCAACCACGACTCCCCTGATCGAAACTATTTGGCCTACGTTCATATAAATATTATAAAAATTATAACTGCTATGTTGCCTCCACTGACTCTTTTGCTGTCACCATATCCAAAAGCTCATTAGTGATTTTTTCCTGCCGAATCTTATTTCTTACTAAAGTTAAGTTATAAATAACATCGGTGGCATTATCAGTGGCATTCTTCATCGCCATCATTCGAAGTGAGTGCTCTCCGGCCTCACTTTGAATAAGAGCAAATCTTAATTTTCCTTCAACAAAACTTCTCAAGAGCGAATCAACAATCTGTTTTGGGTTGGGTTCAATTAAGTATTCGGCTGTTTTTTCGCCAACAATCTTATCCACTTCGATTCTTTGAGAAATATTAATTGGAAGTAAGCTCGTCACAGTTGGCTTTGATTGCAGAGTCGAAATAAATTGATTATGAAAAAGATCAACTCTTTTATATGTCTTGTCTAAATACTTATTTAAGGCAAACTCAAAAATGGCCGAGACATTATTAATGGGAATACTGGAAGAATAATCGGCCATAATATGGGCAGAAAATTTACTTAAAAGATTAGCTTTTTTGCCAATAATAACAAAGTCAGTATTTTTAAAATCAGCATTTTTTGTGACAAAACGAATTAAATTAAAGTTAAAACTTCCACATAAACCTTTGTTACTGGCAATAACAATGGCTAAATTTTTTGCACGATTTTTGCTGTCAGGAAAACCAATCAGAGGTGAAAGTGAAGGGTCAATTTTTGGGCTAATTTCTCGGATAATTTTTTCAATTTCAATTTGGTATGGTCGACCATCCAGAGCAACCTGTTGAGCCCTTTTCATTTTTATGGCCGAGACTAGCTGCATGGCTTTGGTAATCTTTTTGACATTGGTAACTGATTTTATTTTTTTGCGGATTATGCGTATGTTCATAAAAATATTTTAGGGTCGGTATAAAACCGACCCCTACAATTAGGAAATGTCTTTGATTAATTTTTCTAATTCTTTCCCATCCTTTTCATCCATAACTTTATTTTTATTAATTTTTTCCAACAACTTTTTACCTTTTAATTTTAATAGCTCCAGTAATTTAATTTCAAAACTATCAATTTGATCAATGTTTATTTGATCTAGAAAACCTTTGCTGGCGGCCCAAAGAATGGCCACTTGCTCTCCTAGACTTAATGGTTTATTTTTCTTTTGTTTTAGAATCTGAGTGACCTTTGCGCCCCGATTGAGGAATTTTTTGGTTTCTTCATCCAACTCCGACTCAAACTGAGAAAAAGCAGCTAAATCTCGGTACTGTGCCAAATCAAGTTTTAATTTACCAGCAACGGATTTCATTGCTTTGGTTTGGGCATTTCCTCCAACTCTGGACACGGAGAGGCCAACGTTAATGGCAGGTCTGATTCCAGAATTGAATAGGTCTGTTTCCAGTGAGATCTGTCCATCGGTGATTGAAATAACATTGGTTGGAATGTAGGCAGAAAGATCACCATCCAAGGTTTCAATAATTGGAAGTGCGGTAATTGATCCCCCACCATATTTTTTATCAATACGGCAAGCTCTCTCAAGTAGGCGTGAATGAAGATAAAAAACATCACCCGGATAAGCTTCTCGACCAGCTGGTCGACGCAGTATCAAAGACATCTGACGATAAGCCCAGGCATGTTTGGTAAGATCGTCGTAGACTACCAAAACGTCACGGCCTTGGTCCATAAAATATTCGCCAATTGCTGAGGCCGTATAAGGGGCTAGATATTGCATGGCGACTGAATCGGCGGCTGAGGCATTGACAACAATCGTATATTGGTCAGCCTGGTTTTTTTTCAGAAGTTCAACTATAGCGGCGACTTTAGAACTTTTCTGACCAATCGCACAGTAAATACAGATAACATCTTCTCCTTTCTGATTAAGAATGGCGTCAATGGCAATCGTAGTCTTTCCAGTACCACGGTCACCAATAATCAATTCTCTCTGTCCTCGACCAATGGGAATCAAAGCGTCAATGGCCTTTATGCCGGTTTGCAGAGGCACATTAACCGGTTGGCGTTTGACCACGCCAGCGGCAATTTTTTCAATCGGGTAAAAAGTTTTCGATTTAATCGGAGTTTTTCCATCAAGCGGTAGACCGAGAGAGTCGACTACTCGACCAAGGAGAGCCTCTGATACCGGAACTGAAAGAGTGTATCCCAAAGCGCGGGCCTTATCTCCGGCGGCAATACTTGTGTAGTCTCCGAGAATAATAGCTCCAACTTCGTCTTCAGTCAGATCAACTACATAGCCAAGTAAATTTTTTTTGAATTCAATTAGCTCTCCATAAGCAACCTGATCAAGTCCATCCAGAATCACT
>CAYIVY010000003.1:0-23892 GCA_964366945.1 uncultured Gammaproteobacteria bacterium | reverse complement strand
ATTGACAGACCAAAATATTGAATTTACTCTTGACGTGATTAAAAACAACAAAATTACCATACATGAAATTAAAAAAAGAAAATATAATAAAATTATTATTTCTCCCGGACCAGGAAATCCAAATGATACTTCATATTTTGGAGTTTGTGCAAAGGTTTTAACAGACATTAGTCAACAAACACCAGTCCTCGGAGTTTGTTTAGGAATGCAAGGAATAGCTCATTATTTTGGGGGTAAAGTTGTTCGAGCCAATCAGCCAATGCACGGAAAGATTAGTTTGATCAAACATGATGGACGGGGAATTTTTAAAAATTTGCCACAAAACTTAGAAGTAATGCGTTACCATTCCTTGATTGCTGAAAAATCTTCATTGCCAAAAACGCTAAAGATTACTGCCCTGTCTCAAGATACTAAAGAGATAATGGGCTTGCGTCACAAAAAATACCCGATTGAGGGAGTTCAATTTCACCCAGAATCTTTTGCCACTGAAGGAGGAAAATCAATGTTATCTAATTTTTTATTTAGGGGCGAACAAATATGAACACGACTAATATTCTCAACAATTTGGTTGAAAAGAAAAATATGACCGCTGAAGAAATCAATATATTTCTTTCTGATTTAATTAATGGAAACGTCAATTCAATTCAAGGCGGCGCCATTTTAACAGCTCTGAAAATCAAAGGTGAAACTCCGGAAGAAATTAATGGGTTAATAAAAACTATGAGGAAAAATATGGTTAGTATCAATCTCAATAATGCCATTGATGTCTGCGGTACTGGTGGAGACGATTCTGGTAGTTTTAATATCTCAACTGCAGTTGCCCTTGTTGTTGCAGGTTGCGGAGTCAAGGTCGCCAAGCATGGTAATAGAGCAGCAAGTAGCAAATGTGGAAGCGCCGATGTTCTTGAATCCCTGGGTGTAAATATAAAACTTAATCCAACACAGGCGCAACAGGTTTTCAAAAAAATTGGTATGGTTTTTTTATTTGCCCCTATCTATCATCCTGCCATGAAAAATATTGTAAATATAAGAAAAGAATTAAAAATAAGAACGATCTTTAACTATCTAGGGCCATTTATAAATCCTTCTTGTCCAGTCAAACAGCTGGTCGGCGTCCCGAATAAGGAAATTGCTCAAAAATTAGCTGATGTAAGTAAAAAATTGAACTATAAGCATTTACTTATTGTTACCAGTGAAGATGGTATGGATGAAATTAGTATTTATTCGAAAACTTTTATGTTTGAAATTAATAAAAATCAAATTAAAAATAAAATTATTGATCCCCAAGATTATAAATTTAATAAAACTAACAAAAAAGAAATTCTTGGTGGGGATACCGTTGATAACGCCAAAATTATTAAAAATATTTTAAACGGAGTAAAAGGGCCACAACGAGATTTAGTAGTTTTTAATAGCGCTTTTGCCCTATACGTTGCCGGAAGTGTAATAGATATAAATCAAGGAATAAAACTGGCCGAAGACTCAATTGATAGTGGAAGCGCCAAATTAGTTTTAGAAAATTTAATCAAGGAGACACAAAGATATGGATAACTTTTTAAAAAAAATTATCGAAAAAAAACGCAAGGATCTAAAAAGACTTAAACAAATTAGATTTCTTAATTTATTTGGAAAGAAGATGGTAATTATTACCGAAATTAAACTTGCCTCCCCGACCGTTCCCTATTTTGGATCAGAAAAAAATATCGTTAAAAGAGCGGTGGATTATGAGGATGCTGGAGCCAATGCCATCTCAATAATTACCGAAAAACATTTTTTTAAAGGCGATATTAATTTTATTTCTAAAATTAAAAGAAAAATAAACATTCCTATTCTGCAAAAAGATTTTGTTATTAACTCCTATCAGATCTATCAAGCAAAAATAATTGGCGCTGATGCTTTATTACTAATTGCAAAAATAGTTAATAAAAAAACTTTAATTGAATTTGTATCACTTTGTCAAGAAATTGGACTGGAGCCAATCGTTGAAATAAATGATAAATCAGATTTAAAAAAAGTTTTGACAACTTCAACTCGAATTATTGCCGTTAATGCCCGTGACTTAGAAACTTTTGTCGTCAACGTTGATCAGGCCTGTCGACTGATGAGAAAAATTCCTAACCGATTTATTAAGTTAGGTTTTTCCGGAATAAAATCTGTAAGCGAGGTAAACAAATATCGAAATGCTGGAGCCAAAGGAATACTGGTCGGAAGCAGTTTAATGAAAACAAAAAATATTAAAAAATTTATAAAAGAATTAAAAAAAATATGAAAACAAAAGTAAAGATCTGTGGAATAAGAACTCTGGAGTCGGCACAAACAGCAGTTGGCGCTGGGGCTGACTTTTTGGGTTTTAATTTTGTCAGTTCATCTCCTCGTTATGTTAAACCAGAATTGGCAAAAGAAATAATTAGTAAGTTAAAAAAGTCGGTGAAAATTGTGGGCGTGTTTCAAAATGCTAAAATAGATTTGATAAATAAAATTGTTGATTTACTCAGTCTTGATTTTATTCAACTACACGAAAAAAGAATTATACAAAGTACAAAAAATAAGACAATATACCAATTAATTGATAGAAAAAAACAGGGAGCTGGTCAAATGCCAGATTTAAACAAGGCTAAAACACTGGCAGAAAATTCCAAGGTGTTTTTTGCTGGTGGTTTAACTCCAGAAAATATTCAACAGTCAATCCTGTATGTAAAACCATTTGCCGTTGATGTTGCCGGTGGAATTGAAACAAATGGATTACAAGACAATAAAAAAATTAAAGCATTTATTGCCAATGCGAAAGGAGTAATAATATGATCCCTCGACAAATTCAGGACAAGAAATCTCACTTTGGAAAATATGGCGGACGATATGTGCCGGAAATGTTAATCCCTGCCCTTGAACAGTTGGGGAAAACATATGAATTAGCTAAAAAAGACAAAGTATTCCGTAAAGAATTTAATGACCTTTTGGAAAATTTTGCCGGCCGGCCAACCCCGCTTGTTTTTGCTAAAAATTTATCAGAAAAATTAGGCGGAGCGAAAATTTACCTAAAAAACGAAGGGTTGAATCACACCGGTGCCCACAAAATTACTCATTGTATTGGTCAAGGTTTAATTGCCAAACGGTTAGGAAAAACCCGCCTGATTGCCGAGACGGGCGCTGGACAACATGGAGTTGCCACAGCCGCCGTCGCCGCAAAACTTGGATTTTCTTGTACCGTTTATATGGGCGAAGTCGATATGGATAGACAACGGCCAAACGTATTTTTGATGGAGCAACTTGGAGCCAAAGTAGTCCCGGTGACTTTTGGCAGCCGGACATTAAAAGATGCTGTCAATGCCGCGATTAAAGACTGGATTGAAAATGTCAAAAATACTCATTATTTGCTTGGTTCGGTTGTTGGACCTCATCCGTTTCCGACTATGAATCGGGATTTTCAATCGATTGTTGGAAAAGAGATTAAACAACAGTTGCAAAAACGAGAATTTAAATTACCCGATTATGTTATTGCCTGTGTTGGTGGTGGAAGCAATGCCATGGGTGCTTTTTATAATTTTATTAATAAAAAATCCGTGAAGCTTATTGGTGTTGAAGCAGGTGGAAGAGGAAAAAAAATTGGCGATCACGCTGTTCGTTTTTTTGGTGGATCAGTTGGAGTAGTTGAAGGATACAAATCTTATTTTTTGCAAGATGCGGACGGTCAGTTGCAAAAAACCCACAGTATATCAGCTGGACTTGATTACCCGGGAATTGGACCTGAGTTAAGTTTTCTACATGATAAAAAAAGGGTCGAATTTGTTAGTATTTCTGACAAAGAAAGTTTACAAGCGGTCAAAACACTTAGCCGATTAGAGGGAATTATTCCAGCTCTTGAATCAGCTCATGCAGTTGCCTACGCTCTAAAACTTGCACCAAAATTATCCAAAGATAAAGTTATTGTTGTTAATCTTTCCGGTCGGGGAGACAAAGATATTTTTATTTTGACCAAAGCCTTCAAAGACAAAAAATTTTATAAGTTTCTTGAGGATTTTATAAAAATATGAAGCTCATGACCCACGTCGTTATTGGCTATCCGTCACTTGAAGCAACTGAAAAAATTGTTAAGTTAATGGTAAAGAGTGGTGTTGATTTGATTGAGTTGCAAATCCCCTTTTCTGATCCCTTAGCCGATGGACCGACGATTATGCGGGCCTGCGAAAAATCTTTGGAAAATGGTACAAAAGTCAAAGATGCTTTTATTGTCATGAAGAAACTATCAAGTCAGATTTCCATTCCACTACTTTTTATGGCTTATTATAATACTGTCTTTAAATATGGCGTGGAAAAATTTTGTCGAGATGCAAAAAAATCTGGCGCTTATGGACTAATCGTTCCTGATATGCCAATTGACGAAGAAAATGAAGAGCACTTTTATGCTGCATGTAAAAAATATCAGCTGCATAATATTCAAGTTATTTCTCCGGTGTCAACTGACGAACGTCTAAGAAAAAATGCCCTCGTTGCTAGCGGCTTCGTCTACTTTGCCGCCCATCAAGGTATTACTGGTTATAAAAATAAGCTCGATCCCAATTTAATCTCAAACCTTAAAAAGGTCCAAAAGTTTTTTTCCATTCCAATTGCGGTTGGATTTGGAATTTCTAAAAGAGAGCATTTAGAAAAACTTTCATCACATGCTGATATTGCCGTCGTCGGCAGTGCAATTATTGATATTATTAATAAATCAAAAAAAATAAACATGGAAAAGAATATAGGAAAATTTATTAAAAATTTAAAGAACTGATATAATAAAAACTATGATAGACAAAAAAGTTCTTCAGTACAGTGAAATACTAAAAAAACTAGGAGTGGAAAACAAAATCCTTGAACATCTCGCCTCGAGAAATATTGACGAGGTAGTTAATTTATTGAGTTTAACCCGATCTGACAGCGCTGCTATACTAGTCATGAAGGCAGGCAACGAATTTGTTGCAATTATTCGTCGAGATGACTGTAAATTAAATACCAAGAAAATAAAAAAACTATTGGGTGTAGACAGTTTAAGAATCGCAACCGATGATGAATTTACAAAATTAACAGAACTCGCTCCAGGTGCTGCTACATATTACAATAAAAATATTTCCAAGGTTTTCATCGATAGTAAAGTTTTGGAAAAAGAATATATTATTGGCGGATCTGGAAGCTTTTCTTCTAGCATTAGTCATCGAACAAAAGATCTGACAAAAATTTCCGGAAGCAGAATTGTTGAAGTTTGTGATATTGCTGTTGTAACAACTGTTACTAAATATGGATCGAAGCGTGTCTTTTCAGGAATCAGAGCAACCGGAAGATTACATTTGGGAAATTATTTAGGAGCAGTGAAAGGAATGCTAGAAATTCAAGAAGGAGGAGAATACGAAACTATTTATTGTGTTGTAGATGTTCACTCAATCACAACCCCATACAATAAAGAGGCACTTGCCAAAAATAAAAGAGAAATTATTATTGATTATTTGGCGGCTGGACTTGATCCAAAAAAAAGTACTTTAATTTATCAATCTGATATTCCTGAGCATATTGAGTTAGCATTCTATTTTTCAACAGTTGTCACAATTGCCCGTATGCAACACTTACCTACTTACAAAGAAAAAGTAAAACAGCATCCAGGTGCTAATACTATGGCACTTTTAAACTACCCTCTTTTGATGGCAGCTGATATTTTGATTTATAAAGCTGGGCTTGTTCCCGTTGGTATTGATCAAGAACCTCACCTTGAAGTGGCCCGTGAAATTGCTCGAAAAATGAATCAGATTTATGGAACTGATTTTCCTGAACCTGTTAGGTTTGCAACTAAAGGAGAATACATTCCTTCTTTAACCGGTGAAGGAAAGATGAGTAAGACCGTGGTCAACAGTTTTATAAACCTAACTGATTCGTTAGAAGAAATCAGGAAAAAGATCCGTTCGGTCCCAACGGCTACTTCAGCCGGAGGCGAAATGTCTCCCGGTTTAAAATCTTTATTCACATTACTTAACCTATTCCTTCCGGCCGTCACGGATAGGTACAAAAAAGAATTTGATGCTGGCACATTACAGTTCGTAAAACTTAAAGACGCTATCGGTGAGGCAATTTTTGCAGAACTTAAACCTTTTCAAGAAAGAAGGGCAAAGATCGCCGCTGACACAAAGTATGTTGATGAGGTTATCAGAGACGGCGCAGAAAGAGCTCGCAAAATCGCCCGTGAAACCGTCCGAGAGGTAAAGCAAAAAATGGGTTTAAGTTAATAAACAAAGGGGATAAATTTTTTCGTAGTTTTCATGTAGTCCTTGTACTTACTGCCAAAATGTTTGGTCAATAATTTTTCTTCTCGACGTGCAAATGATTCTAAAACCATGAGTAGTATAAAGAAGGCAATAATAAATGTATAACTACCTGCCACAAGCAAAACACCAGGAACCATCAAAAGAATTCCACCATAGATTGGGTGGCGAACATATTTATAGATACCTTTTGTTATCAGCTCATGGTCTTTCTTTATCTGATATTCATTAGCATCAGTCCAGTTAGAATCTAAAATTTTTCTAGCAAAAATAGCCTCAATAAAACCAAAAATTACTAAAGCCAATCCTATTAAATTGATGATTATATTATGAAATGGATATATAATAAATCCAAGAAGATTTAAAACTAAATATCCAGCAACTATTCTACCAAATACTCGTTCAATGATTCTCTTTTTGTAAGTTGTTTTTGGTTTTTTAATAGCCGACTCATTTTCATGTAAAAACCAATACAATCGGAAAATTACTAGTAAAGCCAATGTCAATAAACGCAAAATAAAATTAATATCCATAGTACTTTGCCGAATCTTACCTAATATTACCTAAACTATAGCGAAGGCCCGAACCGGCGAACCATCCGCCTCTTTAATATTTAGAGGAACTCCGTAAAATGTAAATTCCTGAGGAAGCCTTTCTGTGTTCTTTAAATTTTCAAAAGATATAATCCCTTTCTCTAAAAGCAACTTCTCAATCGCAATATCAAATTCAAACTTTTCTGATAGACCAATAAACTTTGGCGGGAATTTGATTAGCTCATCTGTAATCTTCTTGTCAATATTGCCCGAAGAAAAAATTACCCCTTTATTATGATAAAACCTCATCCCCTGTCTATATAATTCAGACTTACCAAAAAAGCTGTCAATATAATATTTATCCAACCGTTTTCCGTCTTTGACCATGTGATAAGGAACATTGACATGAGTACTAATATGAGTCGTTAAAGTCATATTTCTTAAATTCCATCCTTCTTTGTCCAATGTGTGTATTTCTTTAATTATTACTTCCGGATCTCCAGGATAAACCGGCATCTGATTATAAAGAATTTGAGAAAGATCTATGATTTTCATAATTTATTTTACCGCAGTAATTATTAATTCGGGCGCCATCTTTGTTTCATCCAACCATTCTTTGCCTACTCCTAAAGGATAAGACATTTTTTCTATAGAAAACCCTGCTTTTTTCAATACTTCTTTGTAGTCTTTTTCTTCCCAATAATAGTCATCAATTTCAAAGACCTTTTTACCCTTAACGACACAAGTAACTTTATCTCCAGATTTTAGGTTAGGTTTGTCAATATATCTATAGCTTACATAATCATAGCCAATAGATTTTGGATTCGTTGTTGCTACTACAAGTTTTGCTCCTAGCTTTAAAACTCTATATATTTCACTAAAAGAATCGTTCATTTCTTTTTTACTTGCCAGTTCTATTAAAACTGCAATGCAAGCTGCTTCGTCAAAATATGAATCTGGGTAGGGAATCTTGTTTGATATTAAATGGAATTTAATCGATTTATCTTCTATTTTCTTTGTCAATCTAATCATTTCGGTGTTATGATCAACACCAACAACTTCTTGAGCGTTTAAAGTTTTAATTAACTGTGCTGATCTACCTGCTCCTGTCCCGAAATCAAGTACTTTTTTTCCCTTTAAATCACCAAGGATTTTCTTTACTTCATTAAAGTAAACCTCATAAGTAGTTCCTATTACCCCTAGTTGGCTATATATTTTTGCGTTTTGCTTTGAATAGACATACATATTAGAGAGAAAGTATATCAAAAAATGTTCCCTTGATTTTTAAAAACAACTCATTTATTATAAAGGTGAACGAATGTTCTAACATATGAAGAAACCCGCATTTGCTTTTATAGATGCTTCTAATCTTTTCTACGGGGGAGAAAAAAGTCTCGGTTGGAAAATAGATTACAAGAAATTAATTAATTATATTAAAAAGAAATACTTTGTTAAAAAAGTATTTTATTACGGTGGTATCGAACTCAATGGTTTCCCCTACTCAATTTTGGACAAAAAACCAATTGATCTTAAAAAACTAATAGACTACCTTGAACAAAAAAATGAAGATAATTTAAAATCTATTGCACGAATTAAGTTCTATTTAAAACTTGCTCAATTTGGTTATTTACTTCAACTAAAACCTGTTAAAATCTTTCATGAACCAGACGGAAAAAAATCAAAAAAAGTTAATTGCGACGTTGATATGACTTTTGATTTAATGCGTTACTTTGATGAATATTCCGCAGTGCTAATTCTTTCTGGTGATGGAGACTTTGCCATTGTTTTAAAATATTTAATGCAAACTGGTAGAAAAGTGACTGTTTTAGCTCGAGGTGAAAGAACAGCCCGAGATATTCGTCAGTTAGCTGGTAAAAATTTTAGAGATTTTAATTACTTGAGAGAGTTAATTAAATTTAAGGTATAAAAAAACGGAGGGGACTCGTTTAGAATACCCTCCATGTTTAGTAGCTGTATTATAGCAAAAAAGTAGATAATAATGTCAAGCACAAAAAAATGGGGAGGACATACGAAATATCCTCTCTGTGTTTAGTAATTTTAATACATTAGATATGGATATTCCATTAGCCGAACAACTTCGACCCCAATCACTTGACGAATTCGTTGGACAAGAACATTTAGTTGGTAAAGGTAAGCCAATCCGGCGAATGATTGAAAATAAAAAAGTTATCTCAATGGTTTTCTGGGGACCACCAGGAACTGGAAAAACAACTCTTGCTCGAATTATTGCCAAATACATCGAAGCTAACTTTGTCCCTTTTTCAGCCGTCGCCGGTGGAGGAGTTGCCGAAATCAGGAAAATCATTGCCGAAGCCAAAAAAAACTATGGACTTTTTCAAAAAACCACCGTTCTTTTTGTTGATGAAATCCATCGCTTTAATAAAGCCCAACAAGACGCCTTCCTTCCTTATGTTGAAGATGGAACTATTACTTTAATTGGGGCAACGACGGAAAACCCCGGGTTTGAAGTGATCGCCCCTCTCGTTTCCCGCAGCCAGATTTACGTTCTTTATGCTTTGACAGAAAAGGAAATTGAATTTATTACTAAACGTGCCATTAAATATTATCCCAAGCACGTTTTTGAAAAGGCAGCAGTTGACCATATTGTCAAAAATGCTAATGGTGACGGGAGAACGGCCATTAATGCCGTTGAACTGGCCGCTTCCCTTTCAAAAAAAATTACTTTAAAAGTTGCGGAAGTAGCTGTTCAGAGAAAAGCTATCTATTATGATAAAAAAGGCGACTGGCATTACGATACGATTTCTGCCTTCATTAAGTCAATGAGGGGTTCCAATCCTGACGCGACTTTACACTATCTAGCCCGAATGATTAAAGCCGGCGAAGATCCGATTTTTATCGCCCGACGTATGGTCATCTTTGCCAGCGAAGATATTGGTAACGCTCAACCAACCGCTTTAGTACTGGCCACAAGCGCTATGCAAGCTTGCCACATGATTGGCTGGCCGGAAGCTGGTTTAATTTTAGCCCAAACGGCGACTTACTTAGCTACAGCTAAAAAATCAATAATATCAACTAACGGTCTTTTTCAAGCATTGTCTGACATTGATGAACTTAATCTCGACCCAATCCCCCTTCATCTTCGTAACGCCCCAAATAAAGTGATGAAATCTTTAGGTTATGGCCAAGGACATGTCCGCTATCCTTGGTTAGTGGAAAAACAAACCGGAAAGAAAGTAGATCAAGAATACCTGCCAAAGAATTTAAGGAGAAAAAAATATTATATAATTGATTGGAAATAATATCTTATGAAATCAAATATGCCCAATCATGTAGCCATTATTCCTGACGGCAACAGACGATGGGCAAAAAATAAAGGAAAAAATCCTTATTTTGGACACAAAAAAGGTTTTGAAGAATTGATTAAGATTATAAAAAAAGCCAGAAGGCTAGAAATTAAAATTTTTACCGTTTGGGCATTTTCTACTGAAAACTGGAAAAGAACAAAAGTAGAGGTTAATTATTTAATGAATCTTTTTGAAGAAATGCTTGATAAGTATTTGGTTGATGCTTTGAAAGATGAAGTTCGCATTATCCATTTAGGTCGAAAAGACAGAATTAGTAAAAGTTTAAAAAATAAAATTATTAACGTTGAAGAAAAAACCAAGCGCTTTAATAAATATTTTTTGTGTGTTGCCTTAGACTATGGCGGTCGCGATGAGATGATGAGAGGTCTAAAAAAAATTGAGAAGTTACAATCAAAGATTGATGAGCTAGATTTTAATAAATATCTAGATACAAAAGATTTGCCTTATCCAGATCCTGACTTAATAATTAGAACCGGCGGTGAACAGCGACTTTCGGGATTTTTGCTTTGGCAATCTCAATATTCTGAACTAGTTTTCATAGAAAAATATCTTCCTGATTATAGTGATGAGGATTTTGAAAAAACTATTAATGATTTTTCAAAAAGACAAAGAAGATTTGGTAAATAATTAAAACAGATGTTTATCAATCAATCTTGCGCCTATGGCTGGACGATTAGTAATAATTTTTTTAACTTCGTTTATATTTTTTAATCTTCTCACTAATTCCCCCACATTTTTTTCTTCAACAATCAGATGAATATCTTGACCAGTGTTGAGGGTAAAATAAACTTCCAAACCATCACTCCTCCATTTTTTAACTAATTTCATTAACATTATTGTTTCCTGTTGCCAATAAATTAGAGAAGGATTTGAAGTGAGCATAATCGCATGCAGTTCGAAAGCTTCATTCTCAATTAATTGACCAAGCTCAGTAAAATTTTTTTCTTTAAGAAATTTTTTTAAAAGATTAATTTTCTTGTTAATGTGGGCTAATCTTACCGGAAAAAATGGACTAGTCGTCGCTAATTTTTGGCCTGCAGATGATGAAATATCTTTTTTTACTTGACTAACAATTGCCACCACATCAACTATAGCCCAATAATTTGGAGGATAGAGAGACAAAGCATAAGACTTATTTGAAGTATTTCCCACGAACCACTCAACAAAACCATCTGGAATAGAGCGGCAAGCGGACCCCGAACCCTGACGTGTCAAAACAGACAGGTCTTTTTCACTTAAAGAAAGACCAGCGGCATATGATGCTGCAAGCGTTAAAGCGGCAAAACCAGAAGCAGATGATGATAGACCAGTTCCATCAGGAAAATTATTATTAGAAACAACTTTAGCTTTAAAATTTATGCTGGCTTTTTTTCTAATTAAATCTAACTGTTTAATCACTCTATTTACTTCTTTATCATCAGTTTTATTATTGATAATTATCAAGTCTTTTTTGTATTCTGAATTAAATTCAACCGTAGATGATGTTAACAAATTACTTAAATTCATAGAAATACTGCCATTTACCGGCAACATTAATTTCTCATCTTTTTTTCCCCAATACTTTATAAAGGCAATATTGGATGGGGCAATTGCTGTAGCTTTCATATTTTTTCTAATTTTACTCCCTGAACGCTATTATTAACATCAATAATTTCTCCACCGATTTTTGCAATAGCTGATTTAACTTTTGTTATTTTATTTTTGGGAACTAAGGCAATCATACAATCTCCTCCACCCGCACCAGACAATTTTGCTCCATGGGCCCCGGTCTCGACTGCGGTTTGGCACATTTTATCTAGTTTTTCCGTACTTACTCCCAAATCTTGCAGTAGTTCATGATTTTGATTCATTAACTCCCCGGTTGTTTTCCAATCAGAATTTACCAAGCTAATTTTTGCTTTTTCAACGATATCTTTTATATCACCAAATATTCTGAAAATTTTTGTTTTATCAGTCTTAATTCTTAATTCTAAATTCTTAACTATTTTTGCCGTATCTGCTTTAATGCCCGAATATCCAATTACTAAAGACAGGTTTTTAACCGATAATGGTTCTATCAATTTACCACCTGTAACAAAATATAGAGTGCCTCCAAAGGTGGCCGCAGCAATATCAAATCCCGAACCAACTCCCTGAACAGAAAGGTTTGCTTTATATCCTAAATCAAAAATTTCTTGTTTTGAAATCGTTAAGCTATAAAGCTGGCTTAAAGCATAAATGGTGGCTACTGTGACTGCCGAAGATGATCCAAAACCATACTGTGAAGAAAAATGACTGTCTGTCTTTATTGATAGTCCATCATTAACTTTATACTTTTCTCTAAAGACTTTGACTGCTTCCTTAACAAATCTTGTATCTTTGACTTGTGGAGCAATGATTTGAAATCGTTCCGCTGATTTTTCTACCTCTACAAAAATTCGTGACGAGACGGTTGTTACGATAGACGGAGAGTTATAAACAACTGCATGCTCACCAAAAAGCATTAATTTTCCTGGTGCCGACGTTCTGACTTTCATATTTTTTTCAATCCTTGATAATCCTGGACAAACTGATAATAATCTATCTTTCTTTTTTTTAAAAATCCTTCTAATTTTTCTTTATCCTCAGCCAAAAATAAAATAAAGCCAGAATCAATTTCTTTACCACCGGCCCCGGTGATTTTACCTGACCCAAAAGTTGAAAGATCAGTCAGAAGTTTTTTGGTTTTTTCTGAAACAACTCCTAATCCTTCCAGCATTTTTTCATTCTCAACTAAACATTTTTTTAATAAAGAAGTATCCTCTCTCATTATTGAGACAGTCATTTTTTTAGTTATTTTTTCTATCTCATACAATATTTTTTCAACGGCTTTAGGAGTTCGACTAAAAAATTTGCCAACTAAATTTATCATCTCCATAGTTGTTTCCACTGGCTTGCCGCTGTCAATTAATAATAATCTTTCTTCAATATTTTTTGGTAGTTTAATATTCAGCTGAGTAATATTTTTTAAAAATTCAAATTCTTTACGATAAAAAATAAGGCCGCCAAAACAGGAAGCGGAACTGTCAACGCCTGATGGATTCTTATGAAAGTATTTTTCAACCTGATAGGCCAAAATATTGATTATTTCTTTTTCAAAATTTCGTTCTCCTGTATAAAAATCCAAAAATGCCGCAACAGCTGCGACTGATAAAGCCGCCGAGGACCCTAAACCCCGACCGATTAACACCTCAGACTCAACTTTAAAATTAAATGATTTATCTAAGAAAGGAATTTTTTTACTACTCAGATAGTCTTTTACATTTTGAGAAATAAATAAAATATTTTTGTCATTAATCTTTACTTTTTCTTTCCAAAGAATAAATCTCATCCTTAAATTGATGGCTGAAACCAAGGCGGGCTTTCCGTAAACAACGGCGTGTTCACCTGATAAAATTACTTTGGCCGGCGCTGAATATGATATTTTCATAAAGGTTTGAATTTGATTCCATAGGCAATCACCCCATCGTCTGATGCTTCGCGCACTTTTCTTAAAATACAAACCACCTTTTCGCCAATTTTTAAATCTTCCTCTTTATAATCAACTAACTGTCCGTATACTTTTTCCTGATTATCTAGTTTAACCAATACAACTGGATAGGGCGCATATTTTTTAAAGTCAGCACCGGCAGTATAGATCTTTGTCCAAACTAATACCTCGCCTTTCATTCCTAAAATTTTTCTAATTTCTTTCTGTCTTCTCCAAATTTTTATTGGTGAAATCATATTTTTATTTAATTACCTAATATTGTCACAACTGCCGTCCCTCCTGAACCTCCAACATTATGAGCCAAACCATATTTAGCATTTTTAACCTGTCGTCCAATTGCCTGCTTGGTTAACTGTAAAAATATCTCACCGATCTGTTTTATCCCAGTTGCTCCAACAGGATGACCGGCAGCCTTTAGTCCTCCAGAAGTATTAACTATCAAGCTGCCATTATTGCCATACATCGTTGACTGTTCTTTAATTTTGGCTCCGCCTAAACCTTTTGGCCAAAATCCCAAATCTTCCATGGCTAAAATTTCGGCAATCGAAAAACAGTCGTGCACTTCGGCAACATTAATATCTCGACGGATAATTTTCGCTTTTTTAAATGCTGATTCGGAGGCAATCTTGGTCGCTAAAATTTCGTCTATTTGTTTTCTTTTTTTTAGAGAAATTGTGTCAGTTGCCAAAACCGATGCTAAAACTGAAACTGAATGTTTTTGCTTTTTGATCATGCTTTTATTATTGGTCAGTACTACGGCTGATGCTCCGTCGGAAATGGGCGAAGAATCTAAAACTTTAAGCGGAAAAGCTACATATGGGCTTTTTAAAACATTCTCAACAGTAATCCTTTTTCTAAAGTGGGCTTTATCATTTAGGCTACCATGATAGTGATTTTTGACAGAAACATAGCTTAAGTTTTCTTCAGTATATTTATATTTATTCAGGTAATAATTTGCAATCATTGCATAAAGTCCCGGAAATGTTAATCCTGCTTCTTGTTCCTCACCTGAGGCGGCTGCGGACAAGCCGGTGATTGTTTCTTCCGGAGAATAATCAGTCATTTTTTCCGCTCCAATAACTAAGACATTTTTATTACTATTGGCATCTAGATAATTTTTTGCCAAATTAAAAGCGGCCCCACCCGAAGCACAGGCAGCCTCAACCCGGTATATTGGCACGTTGACTTTCAAAATTTCCGCTATTTTTGATGGCGAATGCAGATTATTCTCCAGTACCCCAGATAACATATTGCCAAAAAAAACGGCATCAATTTGTCTATTTACCAACTGAATCTGCTTTAGAACACCTATAATTACTTCTTCGACCAAATCAAAAAGCGACTTCTCCCAAAGTTCACCAAATTGAGTCGTATAATAACCAATCAGATAGTTCATATCATCTCCATAAATTTTAAATAGGTTGGGTAATCTATGTATTTTTTATCACTAATCATTTTTGTAAATTCTTTTCTTCTTTTTCCAGCTAAATTTTTAGTCACTCTTAACGCAAAGCTGTCTGCACCGGCTCCTGACCCATAAGAACAAAGAAAAATTAGATCTCCAGGTTTTGCTTTTTCCAAAACGGCCATTAGGCCAATTAATGCTGATGCCGTATAGGAATTACCTAAATAATTAACAACTAAAGAATCTTTGATTTGAGTGGGTAAAAATCCCAGTGAACTTGCCACCTGAACCGGAAATTTACCATTAGGCATATGAAAGACTGCATATGAAAAATCTTTTGGTTCTAGTCTTGTTTTTTTAAACAAACTTTTGGCTGCTGATTCAATGTGATAAAAATAAGAAGGCTTACCAGTAAACCTACCTCCGTGGGAAGGATAACGTATTCCTTCTCTTCGCCAAAAATCCGGTGTGTCAGAGGAAAATGACTCAAAACCAAGTATTTCCAAAATGAGATTATTTTTTCCCAGCAGTAATGAAACGGATGCTGACGAGGCTGTATATTCTAAAATATCATGAGTTTTACCCATCCCTTTATCTGAACCAGTAATTAGAGCATAGTCACTGTAACCAGATTTGATCATTCCTTGGGCAGAAATTAGCGCTCCTGTAGCTGCCTTACAGGCAAACTCGGTATCATAAGCTAAATAATTTTTTTCAATTCCCAAAAACTCAGCTAAGATAGTTGAGGCTGGGTTGACGGCATAGGGATGAGTTTCCGAACCGAATAAAACAACTTTAATCTTACTTTTATCAACTTCAACAGAAGATAAGGCTGAAGAGGCCGACTCAAAGGCCATAGTTAGCGAATCTTCATCTACTCCCGCGACTGTTTTTTCAAGAATCATTAATGATTTTTTAACATCCTCGGGATTTTTTCCCCAAACTTTAGCAATCTCCTCTGTCTTGATTCTATATTTTGGAATGTAAAAACCGTATGAAACAATGCCAACCATAAAATAATTTTAATTAATAATTATCTCCCTAACTTTTTGTGCGCACTGCTCAATGTTCCTTCCGCAAGCGATGCCAGTAGAGAAATTTCCCCCGCCAAAACTGCTCCACTTAAAACTTCGGCTAACTCAAGCGAAGTTTTTGCTCCAACTATTGACAAAGCTTCTTGCTTTGTGTTAAGTTTTGTTCCGCCCCCAACTATACCGATCATCACCGCGGGTAAATAAACAGAAACGTATAGATCATCGTTTTTTAAAATTTTACTTGTTGTAACACCCATACTTCCTTCAACCACATGAGACAGATCTTGACCGGTAGCGGCAAAAAAAGCCGCTACAATATTGGCAAAGTGAGCATTAAATCCGAGAGATCCGCTCATAGCCGATCCTATCATGCATTTGGCTAGCCAAACCTCAAAAAATTTCTCCGGTGTTGTTTTTAATACTTCTTTGACCGTTTCTTTTTTTAAAATTACTTCGGCCCAGACTCTTTTTCCTCGTCCGTTTAGAAAATTCAACCAAGCAGGTTTTTTATCAATACAAAAATTGCCACTAACTGACAAACATTTAATCTTAGTTTTTGCTTCAATTAATTGATTAATCGCACTAGTTGCAATCGTTGCCATATTCATCCCCATTGCCTCAGCTGCGTCAAAATAAAATCTAGCAAAAACATTGCATCCAACAATACTTGTTTCAAGTTTTAATAATTTTAAATGGGAAGAGGTTTTTGCTGATTCTATTTTTAGTAACTCAATATTATTTTCCAACCACCTTTTTAGTTCAAAACTTTCTTTTAATCCTGAAGTTTCAAAAACCGGGCCTCGAGTTACCCCAACATTTTCAACGTAGGAAGTTGCTCCACCTGAAAGATTAATAGCCTTACAACCTCGACTAACTGAGGCTACTAGTGCCCCCTCAGTTGTTGCAAGCGGAATATAATAACTCTTATTGAAAATTTTTAAAGGTCCAGCAACACCTAGTGGTAACGTGGTTGCTCCAATTAGATTTTCACAATGAATTAATTTTTCATCATCAACTAATGCCTCGGTTATTTTATTTAGGCTGATCTTTAGTTCTTTTTCCAAAAACTCTCGCCTTTCTTTTGTTGTTTTAAAATCTTTGAGGGTCATGTATTTATTAGTCGAATCCAAATATAAAATCATTTGAATTCTACTGTATAATTTCTACCATGGATTACTACAAAAAAAAATTGTTGTTAGCGCAAGTAGATAAAGACGATAATATTATTGGAAAAGTAGAAAGATGGGATGCACATAAGTCAGGAACTCTACATCGAGGTTTTACAATGATATTGACGTATCAAAATAAATTTGTACTTCAGCACCGTAAGCACCTCGCTTTTGATGGTTACTATGATTTAACTTTTTCTTCCCACCAAATTTATGTTCATAGTGTTTTGCAAACTGATGAAGATGCCATTAATGAAACTTTGAAACGGGAATGGAATATTGATCAGACTGAAATTAAAAGCATGCCAAAATATTTAGGTAAATTTTATTATATTGCTAAAGATCCAAATAGCGTTTTTACTGAACATGAAATTGATTATATCTATCAAGCTGAACTAAAAAATTTACCTAATCCAAATTTAGATTTTGCCTATGGATTTAAATTAGTCAATAAAAAAGAAGTTGGTAATTACAAGCTCGCTCCGTGGGTTGACGAAATAGTTAAGATTATTAAATAAACGGAATTCGAAATAGTTTTAATTGATAAAGCAAAATTGAATATGGCAAAAACCAGATTAAATAAAGAATTATCATATAAACTATCCTAAAAAAACTTTGTTTAGATGAAAATCTTACCGCCAAATATTCTAAGATTAATTTCCAGATTAATAAACTTAATGAATATATTATAAAAACAAGGCTAAAGGCCTTACCCAAAAGGGAGAACGTTCTTGGCGGTGGTAGGATAATATATAAGAATGATGTTGATAAAAACCAGATTAGGGTTGGAAATAGAGAGTAGGAAAAAGTGAATACAAAGCTCTTCCATTTTACCTTTTTATCAGTAAACTTACTTAAAAAATAAAAGAAAAAGACGGTCAAAAAGAAATTAAAAATAAAAATAATAAAAATCAATGTGGCTGGATATGGTTGATCTCGTAAAAAATAAATAAACTTAAAATATAAAAAAACTAAGCAAGCAATAATTATTAGTTGATAATAATCTTTTTCAAGGCTAATTTTTCGCATTGTTTTATACGGATAAAAAATTAATAGAATAAAGTTTCTGATAACTAAGACCAGCGAAGTAATAAAATCAGTAGCCATATTGCAAAATTGTTACTAAATTCACTAAAAGTTTTCCTAGAAAAAGATATAAAATTAATGAAGTTAGTATGGTAAAAGGAACAATATAAATAAAAGGTACAATTTTTAAATAAGCAGTTATTTTTTTGAAATAAATAGTTAAAAAATTAATCCCCAAATCATTTGGCTCAATAAAAAAAACTTCGTTTAATTTTTGCTTCATTCGAAAATCCATCTTTTTCATAATTGACTGTTAAAAATTTTAATAAAACTTTTTCTGGCTCTAAATAACAAACTCTCTGTTGCTTTAAAGTTTAAATTTAATTTGTCAGCAATCTCACTGACTTTTACCCCATCAAGATACTTTAGTCGTAGAACTAGTCTATAATCATTTGGAAGAGACTCCAGAACCTTAGTTATCTTTCCTCTTAGCTCCTGTTTGTCAATCTCATCATCAATAAAAACAACTTTTAAACTTTCAACAATATATGAAGGAAGCCTGGAGAATAGTATATTTTTAATTTTTTTCTTTCTTATTTGATCAACCACTTTATGTCTGGCAATTGAAAATAAGAATGTTTTTAAGGAGGATTGAAATCGAAAATCACGAAGCGCTTCAATAAAATCAATAAAAATATCCTGGGTTAACTCTTCGGCGGTTTGATAATTACTGATCTGTGATTGAACAAAGTTAAAGATTGAAGGTTGATATTTTTTGTAGATATAGAAAAGCGCTTTCTCATCTTTGTTGATTACTTTTTCTAACAATTCTTTTTCTTGCTTGGTAATATCCATGTTTATTATTTTATCACGTTTGCATATCCTCCACAGCCTTGAAATAACCAATGAGCAGTACGAGTAACTGTGGTTGTTGATACTTTTAACTTTTTGGCAATGGCTTTATATGACATGCCTTGCTTTAATAATCTGGCCATCTCTAAACGGTTAGCAAACTCCTCAAGCTCTTTAATTGTTAATAGATCTCTAAGAAAGTTAGCAACCTCCTGTTCAGTTTTTAATTTTAAAAAAACCTTCATCAAAAACTTTTCTTTTTCGTTTCTTGGTTGATAGGGTTGGAAACTACTCATGAATAGATTATATCACTTGACAACCAAACTTTCATGTATTATCATGTTAACATGTTAATATATATTGTTTTAAGTTTTCATCATACCCTGCTTTCCAGGCGGGGTCGCCTTTTATGTAATTAATTATTAAAAATAATAATTCCCTACCCCGCCACAAGCGGGGATTTTTTATATATATGAATAAACTAAATATCACAAATCTAAAACTGGCTGTTCAAAAAAACGGTCGATTAACAAATGAAACTATGAATCTTTTGTATGAAGCTGGTTTTGAATTTGATGTCTATAAACAAGGCTTGTTTTCTTCATGCCGTAATTTTCCGCTTGATATTCTTTATTTGAGAGATGATGATATCCCAAGTTATGTCGAAAGTGGAGTAGTTGATCTTGGAATTGTTGGCCAAAATATACTTTGTGAAGTAAATAAAAGTGTAAAAAGTATTATTGGATTAAATTTTGGTTTTTGTTCACTGTCGATAGCAATTCCTGAGGAGTCAAATATAAAAAAAATAAAACAACTTAACAATGCTAAAATCGCCACCTCTTATCCTAATTCAACTAAAGAATATTTCAAGAAAAAAAACATACTTGTAAATATTATAACCGTCTCTGGATCGGTTGAAATTACCCCTGCTTTAGGTATGGCTGATGGGATAGTTGATTTGGTTTCAACGGGACGCACTTTGGCATTAAATAACCTCAGAGTAATTGAAAAGATATACGACTCCCAAGCCATGCTTATAGTCGGAAACAAAAATAATTTACAGCCAAAAAAACAAATATTGATGCAACAACTGATTAACCGTTTTAAAAAAGTCTTATCAGGAATTTCTTCAATATCAGTTAAAAAAATAATTCTATGAAAGTAATAAAACTAAAGGATCTACCAAAGAAAGATTATCAAAGAATCGTCAATCGCTCATCTGGAACGAATCAGTCTATTATGCCATCTGTACGAAAAATCATGGAAAAAGTTAGAAAACAAGGTGACCAAGTAATTTTTAAAAAATATCAACAAAGATATGGAAAAGAAAACTATCTATCTATTCAGGTAACTCAAAAAGAGATTAGAAATGCCTACCAAGAAGTTGATAGACCAACGATCAAGGCATTTAAACAAATGATAAAAAATATTATTTTGGTCCAAAAAACTCAATTAACAAAAAAAACCGATACAACAATTGGACCAGAAAAAGGTATCAAAGTCTGGAGAGAATGGCGGGCGATTGAAAAAATCGGTCTCTATATACCCGGAGGAAAAGCAATCTATCCATCTTCTGTTTTAATGACAGCCATCCCCGCCCAAATAGCCGGATGTAAAGAAATAATTATGTGTTCTCCACCTCGAGAAGACGGAAGAATCCCATCGGCTACTCTCGTTGCCGCAGATATGATTGGTCTTAAAAAAATCTTTAAAGTCGGAGGGGCCGAAGCCATTGCCTCAATGACCTATGGAACGGAAACCGTCCCGGCAGTTTATAAAATATTTGGCGCCGGTAACTCATATGTGACTATAGCAAAAATGATTGCCAGAGAAACTATTAGTATTGATATGCCTGCTGGCCCGTCCGAAGTGTTAATCATCGCTGATGAAACTGCTAATCCTGCGTTTATTGCCGCCGACTTACTTGCTGATGGTGAACACGGAGAAGATTCGGCTTGCGTGTTGATAACAACATCAGAATATATTGCCAAAACAACCATTGAAGAAATAAATAAACAGTTGCCAAAATTAACGACGAAAAAATACGCTGAAGAATCTTTAAAAAAATACGGACTTTTTTCGATCGTCCAGAGCATGAAAGAAGCAATTGATTTTACCAATAATTACGCCCCTGAGCACTTGGAGATTATGACAAAAAATAACCGATTGGTTGCAAAACAAATAATAAATGCCGGATCTATTTTCTTAGGTGATTGGACATCCAAATCGAGCGGCGACTATGCCACTGGCGCCAATCACGTTCTACCAACAGGTGGTATGGCAAAAATGTTTCCACCACTAGGAGTTGATTCTTTTGGTAAATGGATGCAGGTTCAGGAATGTTCAAAAGAAGGTTTAAGAAAAATTAGAAAAACTATTGAAGTGATTGCCAAAGTCGAGCAATTACCAGCTCACAAAAATTCCGTTTCGATTAGATTTATAAGTTAAAAAAATTAATTATGAACAAAAATATATTATCAGCAATGGCACAAAAGATTACGCCATACCAGTGGGCAAAAAATGTTGGACCGGAGATATTAAGATTTGATACGAATACTTTACCCAGTCCTCCACCGTGTGTAAATGAGTTTTTACAATTATTAATTAACAATTGTCTCATCAATGAATATGGTGATCCCTCGTATGCAAAATTGAAGAATCTAATTTCAAAATATGAAGATACACCAGAAAAAACTATCATGATAACAAATAGCGGCGATGAAGCTCTTGATATTATTGGAAAAGCTTTTTTAAATGATGGCGATTATTTTTTAACTCAACCTCCAACCTATGAAATATTTAAATCACAATGTGTGATTAATGGAGGTAAAGCAATCGAAGTTCCATTATTGAAGAAAACTTTTAAGTCCGATATTAAAAATGTTATAAAAGTATTAAAAAATTTACCCATTAAAATAATATTTGTTTGCAATCCCAACAATCCTACGGGTACTATAACCGAACTTGAAGATATTGAACTTATTTTAAAAAATACATCTGGAATAGTTCTCGTTGATGAAGCCTATAGAGAATTTTATGGAGTTACTTGTGTTCCTTTACTTGCTAAATATAATAATCTCGTTATCTTACGTAGTTTTTCAAAATTTGGGGCAATGGCCGGAGCAAGAGTTGGCTACTTGATTGCCAATGAAAAATTGAGTCAAGTATTTGATGCGATTCGATTTCCACTTGGAGTCAGTTATTTTTCTTATAAATTAGCAGAAACACTTCTTGAAAAGAATCAAAGATGGATTAAAGACCAAGTAAGGATGATTAAAAAAGAACGCTCTCGACTAAGAAGAGATATAAATAAACTTGGTTTTTATGTATTTTCTTCTTCAGCAAATTTTTTACTAGTAAAAATCGGTTCTCGTGCCAAAGAAATATGTGAAGGATTAAAAAAGAAAAATATTCTTATCCGTGATCGAAGTCAAAAAAAATATCTTGAAGGATGTGTAAGAATTACCGTCCGTAACCGAAAGCAGAACGATGAGTTAATTAAAAGTTTAAAAGAATTACTATGAAAACAAAATATGATGGCTTGATTTTTGACATGGACGGCGTCATTGTTGACGTCTCTCGATCGTACCGAGAAGTAATTAGACAAACTGTTGGCTATTTTTTGAAAAGAAACGTTTTAATGTCTGAGGTTGACGCGATAAAAAACAAAATAGGAATGAATAACGATTGGGATGCGACCTATGCTTTAATCAATAAACCGATTATTTCTTATGTAGCGGTTAAATCATATTTTCAAACTTTATATTTGGGAAACAACAAAAATATTGGATTGATTGACAACGAAAAACTATTAATTCCAAAACAAAAATTACGACTGTTAAAAAACAAGTATAAAAAACTGGGGATCGCCACCGGTCGACCAAAAAAAGAAGCTGAATATGTAATTAAAAAAAATAAATTAGAGGAAATTTTTGATTGCATTATTGCATTGGAAGATGTTGTCAATAGTAAACCGTCTCCTGATTCCTTACTTGCGGTTATAAAAAAATTAAATTTAAAACAAACCGTATATATTGGCGATAGTCCTAGTGATGTTATTGCAGCGGAGAGAGCTAACATACCTTCTATTTTTGTAGACAAACAAAATATTGGCACAATTAGATTTCGAACAATGTTAGAAGTTATTCAATATTTATTATGAATAGATCCTCTCAAATTTTCAGAAAAACAAATGAGACGGAAATAGCTATTGATCTTAATATCGATGGTGTTGGAAAAAAATTAATTGATACACCTATCGGATTCCTTAATCACATGTTAGATTTATTTTCGAAACAGGGATTATTTGACCTGAACATTAAAGCCAAAGGCGATGTATCTGTTGACGAACACCACACAGTTGAAGATATAGGAATTGTTTTAGGGCAAACCTTTTTAGAAGCTTTAGGTGATAAAAAAGGCATTGGTCGTTATGGATTTTTTATCTTACCGATGGATGAAGCATTAGCAACTGCAGCTATTGATTTTTCGGGTAGATATTCTTTTGCATTAGATTGTAATTTTACCAGGGAAAAAATTGGAGACCTAAGCACAGAATTGATCTATGATTTTTGGAGTGCTTTTGCCCAAAGCGCAAAAGTTAATTTATTTATAAAAGTAGAAAACGGGCGGAATGATCACCACAAAATTGAGGCGATTTTTAAAGCAGTCGCAAGAGCAATTAGGATGGCTTGCGAAATAGATAAAAGATCGGAAGAGCGTCGTGTAGGGAAA
>CAYIVY010000002.1:0-25561 GCA_964366945.1 uncultured Gammaproteobacteria bacterium | reverse complement strand
TATTTCAGCCATTGAACTTGTCATGACTAAGCTTCATGCCGGGGGTAAATTTAACGCTGGCGCTTACAAAGTTTCTGGCGGCCTTCACGGTGTGGGTGCCTCAGTAGTGAACGCTCTCTCAGATCATCTCATTATTGAAGTTAGGCGCGAAAATAAAATTTACCGTCAGGAATATAAGCAAGGTAAACCAACCACTCCTGTAAAAAAAGTTGATAATTCCATATTAAACTTTAATTTTGAACACGGAACAGCTGTTTCTTTTTTACCTGATAGGGAGATCTTTAAAGAAACTACTGAAATAAACGCTAACATTTTTAAAAAGCAGGTAAAAGAACGGGCTTATTTGATTAACAATGTTTATTTTCGTATTTTTAACAAAAGAACAACCGAAAAGTTTGCTTATTTTTTTGATGGTGGGATTGTTTCTTTACTTCGAGATATGAATCGTGGGAAAAAAGTACTTCACGACCCTATATATATTAAAAAACAAGTTGACGATAAAGAAGTTGAAGTGGCCATTCAATATAATTACTCAATGAGCGAAAATATCCACTCATTTGTCAATGTTATCAATACTCATGAAGGTGGCGCTCATCTCACCGGATTTAAAACCGCACTTACCAAAGCGATAAATAACTACGCAAAAAAAGAATTAGGATATAAGAATACTGAGGAGACATTTTCTGGTGATGATGTAAAAGAAGGGTTGGCGGCTATTATATATATAAAAATGCCCGCTACCAATCTTCAGTTTGAAGGACAAACTAAAACAAAGTTGGGAAACTCAGAAATTCAAACATTGGTCCAACAGACAGTCTTTGAATTCTTAGAAACTCATTTTGAAGAAAATCCAAAAACTGCTAAAGAAATTCTTGGAAAAATTTTCTTAGCCCAAAAAGCTCGATTAGCCGCCAAAGCCGCCAGAGAAGCGGTTATGAGAAAAGGAGCTTTAGAAGGAGCAACGCTACCTGGAAAGTTGGCCGACTGTCAGGAAAAAGATCCGGCTTTATGTGAATTGTTTATGGTTGAAGGTAATTCGGCTGGAGGAACAGCTAAAGAAGCTAGAAATCGTAAGTTTCAGGCTATTCTGCCTTTGCGAGGGAAGATTTTAAATACAGAGCGAGCCTATTTGGACAAAGTTCTAGCATTTAAGGAAATCAAAGATCTGGTAATAGCCCTTGGGATGGGAATAGGTGAAAATATTGACTACAAAAAACTTCGCTATCATAAAATTGTTATCATGACCGATGCTGACGTTGATGGGGAACATATTCTAACCTTAATCCTGACTTTTTTCTTTAGACATTTACCTGATGTTATCAACAAAGGGCATCTTTATGTTGCTCAACCGCCACTTTTTAAAGTTCAGCAGGGTAAGCAAGTTCATTATGTCTATTCTGATGATGAAAAAGATAAACTCGTCAGTCAGTTGCTGAGTAAACAAACAAGTCAGCCTAACATTCAACGCTATAAAGGTCTCGGAGAAATGAATCCAGACCAGCTTTGGGATACAACTATGGATCCAGCAAGAAGAGTTTTAAAACAGATCACCATATCTGAAGCTGAAGAAACGGACCATGTTTTTTCCATGCTTATGGGTGATGAGGTTCCACCAAGAAAAAAATTTATTGTTACCCACGCGAAGATGGCCAATCTTGATTTATAATCATTATAACTATTATAAATTTTATAAAAATAATATGAATATCAGCAAACTGTCTGTTGGTAAAAACCCACCGGAAGAGGTAAACGTTTTTATTGAGATTCCTCAAGGCTCATCTGTAAAATATGAACTTGACAAAGAATCCGGAGTTATTATGGTAGACCGTTTTAACTTTACTGCCATGTTTTACCCGTTCAACTACGGATTTATACCAGGGACATCAGCTGAAGATGGTGATCCAACCGATGTTTTGGTTATTTCCAGCTATTCTGTCCAACCAGGGACCGTTATTCCCAGTCGACCGATTGGTATGTTGGAAATGGAAGACGAAGCAGGAATTGACACAAAGATTATAGCTGTTCCAACTTTAAAAGTTGACCCATTTTTTTCAAAAATTAATAACATTAATGATTTAGATGATATGACAAAGCAAAAAATTAAACATTTTTTTAATCACTATAAGGAACTTGAGCCAAATAAATGGGTAAAAATAAAAAACTTTCTTGATAAAGAGGCCGCCTATAAAGATATTAAAAAATCTATTAAATGATTTATGCCAAATAATATTCAAGTAACAGAAATTAATTCGGAGATGAAGCGGGCATATTTAGATTATGCCATGTCTGTTATTGTCTCCCGGGCATTACCTGATGTCCGTGATGGCTTAAAACCGGTCCATAGACGAATACTGTATGCGATGTATAAATTAGGCTTGACTTCGAGTGCGCGTTTTTCTAAATCCGCTAAAGTGGTTGGAGAAGTTCTAGGTAAGTACCATCCACACGGCGACTCTTCAGTCTATGAAGCTTTGGCTAGACTGGCTCAGACTTTTTCCATGCGTTACCCATTAATTAAGGGTCAAGGCAACTTTGGATCAATAGACGGCGATCCTCCAGCGGCCATGCGTTACACTGAGGTCAAATTAGCAAAGATATCTGATGAAATGGTATCTGACATTGAAAAGGAGACTGTTCCCTATATTGATAACTTTGATGGATCACTTGAAGAGCCGATTTATTTACCAGCAAAACTGCCAAATCTTTTACTTATGGGGGCTGAAGGAATTGCTGTTGGTATGGCAACTAAAATACCATCTCATAATCTCTCTGAGCTTATAGACGCTCTTGTCTTGATGATTGACAAAGCAAAATTAAATAATGAAGATAAGACGAGTCAAGATTCTCCCCAAAAAAAACTACCTTTGGAAAACATTAAAAATTTAATGTTTAACGTTACACTAGAAGACCTTCTAACCTTTATTAAAGGTCCTGATTTTCCTACTGCAGGCATTATCTATGGAGTAAATGATATTAAAGAGATGTATGCAACTGGTCGCAAATCAATTTTGATGCGCGCTCGCGTCACCGATGAAGATATTGGTAAAGGAAAAATGGCTATTATTGTCAATGAACTACCATATCAAGTTAATAAAGCCCTATTGGTAGAAAAAATTGCTAACTTAGTCAATGATAAAAAAATTGTTGGTATCTCAGATCTTCGGGATGAGTCTGACAGAGACGGTATCAGAGTCGTCATTGAGCTGAAAAGAGATGCTTCTTACAAAAAAGTTTTAAATAATCTTTTTAAGTATACAAATCTGCAAACTACTTTTCCGGTTAATATCGTAGCTTTGGTTGATGGTGTACCACAAACATTATCTTTAAAAACAATATTGGAAATCTATATTAAAAACCGAGTTGATGTTATTGTTAAAAGATCTAATTTTGAACTGAAAGAAGCTAAGCAAAGAGCCCATATTTTACAGGGTTACCTGATCGCTCTTGACCACATTGATGAAGTTATTGCTACTATAAAAAAATCTAAAGATGAGCCGGAAGCAAAAACAAAGTTAATGGAAAAATTTGGACTATCAATTCTTCAGGCTCAGGCAATACTGGAGATGCAACTTCGTAGATTGACCGGACTGGAGAGAAGTAAGATTGAAGATGAATTGGCCCTTCTTAAAGAAACAATCGACTACCTGGAAGGTCTACTTAAAGATATTTTTAAAATTCTCAAAGTTATTAAAGATGAAATTTTATATCTAAAAAGTAAATATGGTGATGAGCGGAGAACTCAGGTAATGAAATTTAAACCTGGTGAAATTACAGATGAGCAGTTAATTGAAAATAAAGAAGTAATTGTTGTTTTGACTAAAGAAGGCTATATTAAACAAGTCCCTCGAGAAACTTTCAGGCTTCAACATCGAGGCGGTAAAGGGGTCTCCGGAATGGAAACAAAGGATACTGACAATGTATATTATATTACATCAGCTATGACTCATGATTATATGCTTTTCTTCAGTAATCAAGGTCGAGTTTTTCAGACACGAGTTTGGGATGTTCCGGTTGGATCTCGCATTTCTAAGGGTAAGGCTATCATTAATTTAGTCGCATTAAAGCCCGAAGAAAAGATTACCTCAATCCTCAGTTATAGCACAGAAACAATGCAAAACGCAAAAAATTTATTTGTAGTTATGTCAACCAAATACGGCACCGTCAAAAAAACTTGCTTTGATGATTATGTTAATATTCGTACTAATGGAATAATTGCTATTCGTTTAGAGAAAGAAGATGAACTTATGTGGGTAAAATTAACTGATGGTAAAAAAAATGTTATTTTGGCTTCAAAAAATGGTAAGGCAATTGTTTTCAAGGAAAAAGAAATCAGGTCAACTGGTCGGGCCTCAATCGGTGTTAAAGGTATGGATTTAGACGCTAAAATAGATCAACAAATAATCGCCGCTGATGTTTTTGCTGACGAGGAATTTAAAAAGAACATTCTTGTTCTGACCGAAAAAGGAATAGGGAAAAAAACAAAGCTGTCCAATTTTAAAGGTCAGCATCGAGGTGGTAAAGGTGTGAAGATTACCTCAGTTAATCAAAAAATCGGCCCTGTTGCCTTTTCTGAAATTATCGAGCCTGAAGATACAACTTTAATTATTACTAGCGCCTTAGGACAAGTTGTTAAAATGGAACTTGATAATATTCCATTGCGTTCAAGAACGGCTAAAGGAGTTATTTTGATGAGATTTTCCGAAAAATCTGATAGAATAGTCAGCGCCACTAGTATCTAAGACAAGGAATATGATATAATGTCCCATGTTAATTGATGGAAAGAAGATTGCTAACAATCTTCTAGATCTTCTTAAAAAGGAACGCAAAAAGATAAAAAAACCCATTGGTTTATCAGTATTTTTAGTTGGTAGCGCACCGGAACAGCTTTCTTTTGTAAAAATAAAGTCTGAAATGGCTAAGGCTTTAAAAGTTGACTTTAAATTAATTAATTTAAAAACTACCCCAAATTTTATCGATTTTGCTAATTTGTTAAGAAAGGAAGTGTCCAATAAAGATGTCACAGGAATAATTATCCAACAGCCGCTGCCAGCTCAACTTTCTACTAATAGTATCTATGACTATATTCCACTTAATAAAGAAATTGAGGGCCACAAAAAAAAGTCTGTATTTATCTTTCCACTAGGTTTAGCGGTCATGACGATTATTAAGTATATTTATAGCGGAAAACGAAAACAAGATGATCTTTTTGTTGATCTAATAAAAGATCGTGTGCTTTTTAAAAAAATTCTTAAGAGTAAAAAAATTATTGTTGTTGGTCGGGGAATTACGGGAGGTAAACCCATCGGAAAAACTCTAGGGGATCTTAATATCAACTATATCAATATAAACTCAACAACCATCAATCCGAAATCATATTATATAAGTGCCGATCTTATCATCACCTCGGTTGGAAAAAAGGTTATTGAAGCGGACATGCTCAAACCTGGAGTAATTTTAATTAATACAGGAGTCCGTAAGGAAAATGGTAAATTAAAGGGCGACTATGAAGAGAGTGAAATTAAAGATGTTTCATCCTTTTATACTCCAACTCCCGGTGGTAGTGGGCCAATTGACGTGGTCTATCTTTACAAAAACTTAATTGATGCTGCCAAAATGCAAAAATGATAATTATCACTGGTCAAACCGCGACCGGAAAAACTCAGCTTGCACTAAAACTAATCGAAAAATACAATGGCGAACTTATTAACTTTGACTCTCGCCAAATCTATAAATATTTAGATATTATCACCGGGAAGGATATTTCCAAATCAAAGATCTGGTTATATGATGTTGTTAAACCTGACCAATATTTTTCTTCATTTGATTTTGTAAAACTTGTTGCACCAATAATTAAAGACATCAAGGATAGAAATAAAACCCCAATATTAGTTGGTGGAACCTATCTATATTTAAAACATCTACTCTATGGAATTGATGATGATAATTGTCCTCCTGATTTTAAGCTACGAAAAGAACTTAATAATAAACCTGTAAATTATTTACAAAAAATGCTTATAAAATTAAATAAAAAACTTTTCGATAATTTAAATCACAGTGATCAACTTAATCCAAGACGATTAATAAGAAAGATCGAAATCACTAAATCTCCAATAAAGACAGTCTTAAATAAGACTGTCTTTAAAAAGAGTGTCCCTGAAATATTCATCGGCCTCAGATATCAGGATAAAAATAAACTCAGAGAAGCCATTAAAAAAAGGATAGAGAATAGACTGAAAAACGGGGCGATTGAGGAAGTAAAAAAATTATTAAAAATGGGCTACACAAAAAATGATCCCGGATTAAAAACTATTGGCTATCAACAGATAATTAAATATCTTGATCAAGATTTAGGTAAGGAACAAGCCATTGAAGATTGGATCAATAAGGAACTTCAATATGCTAAAAGACAGTTGACGTTTATGAAAAGAGATAAAAATATTAAATGGAGGGAGGTTTAAATTTGTATTTTTTGAATGTTCTTTACATCTTCATCTATTTGTTTAACCAAATCTTCAACTAACTTAAATTTTATAATCTCTCTCAAATATTTAATGATTTCAACTTTAATAATTTTTCCATCTAAGTTTTCCAGGTCACAATTTATTAAGTCTTTATTAGTTATTTCAATTAAATAAACTTCGAGGCTTTTTTCTTTTTCGTTGAAAGTTGGCACTGGTCCATAATGTAGGGCTCCTTTAAATATCTTCTTTTCAATACTAACTTTTGTAGCATAGATCCCATTCTTTAGTTCAAAATCATCAGGAATCTTTAGATTTATAGTTGGGAACCCCATCGGCTTCCCACGACCCTTTCCTTTAATGTGAGTACTTTCAAATTCCATTGGCCTCATTATAACTAATTTTATTGTTCCTTTGTTGGATATTTTTTTGTATAATAACTTAATAATTAAGGGGGGAGCTTGTACAGGCTGAGAGTCCCGATGAAATCGGGAGACCCATAAACCTGATCCGGATAATACCGGCGGAGGGAAGATATGCCGAATGAAATACCATTATTATTAGCGGGAAAAATGAGTTTACCTCGTTTATTTTGGCGTCAAAGTCATGATTTAGTTCGACAAACGCTTCAGATTCCCTTTTTACAAAAACTTTATGATGGCTCTATACAAGAAAACCATCTTGATGAGTACCTTCGGCAAGATAGATATTTTCAACACATTGTTCGTCCCTATAGACGATCCATTAAACAACAGACAAGCATTAATGAATATAGTCCTAACAGCGGGACAGAAATTTTACAAGTGCAGATTGAATCCACAAAAAATCTTAAAATTATTCCAAGTCAGGAAACAATGAGATATATAGAATATTTTTTTGCAAATTCATATAGCTTGCCTACGGCAATCGCCTCTTTACTACCGTGTTCTAAACTCTATAGGTTTTTAACCAGTTATCTGTCTTGCCTTAATCCTTCTGATCAGTGTAGAAGTTGGATTGAAAGTGAAACTTATCCCAGTTATCAAGATAATACTAATCGGTTAGAATATTTAATAAATCTTTATGGGGGAGAAAATATTGATGAATTATCTACGATTTATAGAAAGGGTTTGGAGCATGAAAATTCATTTTTTTCACAATTTGATGGTATAAAATGTAAATAATATTATGGTAAATATAAAAATAGGAGGTCTTCATGTTTTAACTGACCGCGAACTGGTAAAACCTCGATCTCTGATTGAAGTAATAAAACAAGCTATTTTGGGCGGTGCATCAATTATACAATTAAGAGATAAAGATGCTAATGATGAAGAAATGATTTCTTTAGGTCGGGGAATACTAAAATTAACGGCAGGAAAAATTCCTCTAATTATTAATGATCGACTCAATGTAGCTCTTGCCCTCAATGCTCAAGGAATCCATGTAGGACAAAGTGATATACCTGCGGCTCAGGTAAGAAAACTTATTGGTTCTAATATGATTCTTGGCATATCTGCTTTAACTGTTGATCAGGCTATAAAAGCCCAAGAAGACGGAGCTGATTATATAGGGGTAGGCCCTATTTTCCCTACTTCAACCAAAGCGGATGCTGATTCACCGATTGGAATAAACGGTTTAAGAGATATTAGGAGCGTTGTCAGTATCCCGATTATTGCCATTGGGAGCATTAACAAAAATAATGCCAGGAACGTTATGAAGTATGCAGACGGTATTGCAGTAATATCAGCTGTATTGGGAGCAAAAAACCCTCTTGAGGCTACTCGTGAATTATCAGTAATAATTAATTCTGGCAGACGATAATATGATAAAAAAAAATCTATCAGAATTTTCGTTAATAGATAAAATTGCTCAGAAGTTACCACAATATAAAAGTGATGTCTATAAAGGAATTGGAGATGACTGTGCGGTTATCAAATCTAATAAAGATAAATATCTTCTTTATACTTGTGATTCTTTAGTTTCGGGAATACATTTTTCTGAAAAATATTCTACTCCCTACAAAATAGGACGCAAAGCAGCCGCCATAAATATTAGTGATATTGCCGCTATGGGTGGTAAACCTAAATATTTTTTAGTGTCTCTTTTTTTGCCAAAAGATACGACGGAAAAATTTATTGACGAACTTTATCAAGGCCTAACTGAAGAATGTAATTTATATGATATTGATATAATTGGCGGCAATATTGCCAAAAGTAGTCAGTTTATAATTGATCTATTTTTGATAGGTGAAGTGTCTCCTCAAAACTTGCTTCTCCGTTCCGGCGCAAAAGTTGGAGATCTAGTACTTGTGACAGGAATGCTTGGTGATTCGGCTACCGGACTAAAACTGTTGCAGAATTCTCAATTAAATATTCCGGAAAGAGATAAAAAAAGATTAATTTTCCGTCATTTAACTCCAACTCCCAGAATAAAAGAAGGAATGATTATTGCCGAGTCAAAGAAAGCGACTTCCATGATTGATATTAGTGATGGTCTGAGCAGTGATCTGTTGCATATTTGTGAAGCCAGTCAAGTTGGTGTCAAATTGTTTACCGATAAAATACCCGTTTCTGATTCAGTAAAAATTGATTTCGCCTTAAATGGAGGAGAAGATTATGAACTATGTTTTACTATGCCTGCTAAATATGTATCTGGCTTCTCTCACAAACTAGAAAAAGAAACAACAACAAAGGTAACAGTTATAGGTGAAATCATTCCCCAAATCCAAGGGAGATGGTTAATTGACAGTGCTTTCAAAAAATCTCTTTTAAAAGTAAAAGGTTGGGATCATTTTCTATGAAAACAGTATTAACCATTGCCGGATCTGATTCAAGCGGTGGCGCCGGAATTCAGGCGGATCTGAAAACTTTTTTTGCCAGAGGAGTCTATGGAATGAGTGTAATAACAGCTCTGACCGCCCAAAATACCACTGGCGTACAAAGTATATTTAACATTCCTCCTAATTTTGTTGCGGAACAAATTGATTCGGTGATGTCTGATATTGGTGCCGATGTTTGGAAAACGGGAATGTTATTAAATCAAGAAATTATTAGTGTAATCGATAATAAAGCTAAACAATATAAAGTTAAGTATCTTGTTGTTGATCCGGTTCTGATTGCCAAAGGTGGAGTGAGACTTTTGAAGGAAAATGGATTAAATTTTTTTATTAATAAATTAATACCCCAGACTTACGTAATTACCCCAAACAAATTTGAAGCGGAAATATTATCAGGAATAACAATTAAGAATCTTGTCGACGTAAAAAAAGCTGCTTATAAAATATATCTCCTTGGAGCTAAAAATGTTGTCATAAAAGGAGGTCATTTAGAGAATAATTCTTTTTCTGTAGATACTTTATTTGACGGTAAAGATTATTTTTTATTTTCTTCAAGACGAATAAAAACAAACAATACTCATGGAACAGGCTGTACTTTTGCTTCTGCAATTGCGGCTGAACTGGCTAAAAAAAATAGTCTTAAAAAAGCCGTTTCAATTGCTAAAGATTATATTACTCAAGCGATCAAAACAGGTAAAAATTTGCATATAGGGAAAGGATCTGGTCCTTTAAATCACCTTTTTTAAGCATGAAACTTTGTTATAATGTTTTAATCCTTCGGGGAAGGGTGACCCGCCCTCATCGAGATTTCGGCGAGGCGAGGAATTCCCAATCGGTGGTATAGCCCACGAGCTGAGATAGTATCAAAGCATGATCCGGTGTGACTCCGGGGCCGACCGTACAGTCGGGAGGAAAGAAGGAAAGTTTTTAATCCATTTTAGTGGATTAGTTTAATAACCCCGAAGTTTCGGGGTTTTTTTATAAATAATATGTTCACAGGAATTATCACCAATCTAGGAAAAGTTACCAGTAAGTCGAAAAATAAATTAATAATTAAAACTGATCAAGTCTTCATTGGAAAACTGTCTAAAGGTACGAGCATAGCGATCGACGGAATTTGTTTAACCGTAGTTGATTTAATGAAAAATAGTTTTAGTATAGATTTTATGCCCGAGACTGAAGAAAAAACCAATATTAAATACTTAAAAATTTCTGATTTAGTTAATTTAGAACTACCGGCAACAGCAGATTCTTTTTTATCAGGTCATATTGTTCAAGGTCACGTTGATGAAGTAGCAAAGTTAGAAACCATTACAGAAGAAGGCAACAGTTACATTTTAAAATTCTCTATTCCCAAAGATTTATCTAAATATATTGTTGAAAAAGGGTCAATCGCTGTTAATGGAATTTCTTTAACTGTCATCGATATTGGAGATAACTTTTTTACAGTTGGAATAATCCCTCACACTTGGAATAAAACAATGCTTCATACAATTAAATCAGGTAACTATGTAAATATTGAAGTTGATATTTTAGCAAAATATTTAGAAAAATTAATAAAAGTATGAAACAAATTAAAGATATTAAAATTGCTATCGTTAGTAGTAATTTTAGAAAAGAAGTGGCTAATAATTTAGAAAAAAATTGTCTTAAGACTTTTAAAAATAAGGGATTAAAGATCGGTCAAATAAATATTTTTAGAGTGCCGGGTTCTTTAGAAATACCTCTGGTTGTAAAAAGGCTTGCCAAGAAAAAAGTTTATGATGTAATTATTGTTTTTGGAGCAATCGTCAAAGGAAAAACTTATCATTTTGAACAGATTGCCAATGAATGTATAAGAGGTTGTATGGACGCATCTTGGCAATATGAAATCCCGGTCATCTTTGAGGTTTTAGCAGTCTATGATATTGACGATGCAATCGAAAGAGCTATTAGAAAAGAAGAAAACAAAGGAGTGGAAGCGGCGGAAACATCATTAGAAATGATTAAAGTTTTATCTAAAATATGAATAGTTTTGCCACAATACCTCAAGCTATAAAAGAAGTAAAACAGGGAAAAATGATCATCATCGTTGATGATCCTGATCGCGAAAACGAGGGAGACTTTTATATACCTACGGACAAAGCCACTCCTGACTCTATTCTCACAATGATTAGATTCGGTGGAGGATTAATTTGTGCGGCAATTACCAAAGAGCAAGCAGTTTGTTTAAAACTTCCTTTGATGGTGGAGCCTTTGGAAAACAATGAAACAACTAAAGTTAATTTTACTGTTTCAGTCAGTGCTAAAAAAGGTATCACTACCGGAGTATCAGCTTTCGATAGACTAAGAACCATTAAGATATTAGCCGATTCCAAATCTTTTCCCTCTGATCTTTCTCGTCCAGGTCATGTCTTTGGATTAGTGGCCAAAAATGGCGGAGTTTTAGAAAGAGATGGACATACCGAAGCGGCCGTAGATTTAGCCAGACTGGCCGATTTTACACCAACTGGAGTTCTTTGCGAAATTGTTGGGCAAGATGGAGAAATGGCTAAACTGCCGGAACTTATTAAGCTATCTCAAAGATTAAATATTAAAATAATCTCTATTAAAGATTTAGCTAAATATTTGAAGAAAAATCCTTTACCACGTCTTGATGATGTTCAGGAAATAATTAAAACTGCCACTTCTATACTTCCTACTAAATATGGAATGTTTCAATTAATTGTTTATAAATCAGTAATTGATAACAAAGAACATATTGTTTTAGTAAAGGGAGAAATTAAAGATACGATACTTTTGAGAATTCATTCCCAATGTATAACAGGTGATACTCTTTTATCTTTAAAGTGTGATTGCGGAGAACAGTTACACCAAAGTATGAATTTGATAAATAAAAATAGTAGTGGAGTTATTTTATATCTTAATCAGGAAGGTAGAGGTATAGGGCTCACCAATAAAATTAAAGCTTATGCATTGCAAGATAAAGGATTGGATACGGTTGAGGCGAATGAATCGCTTGGTTTGCCAATTGATGCCCGTCAATATAAAATAGCTGTTGATATTCTAAAAGACTTAGGTATTTTTAAAATAAATCTTTTAACCAATAATCCGAATAAAGAAAAACAACTTTCCAAATTTGGAATAGAAATTATCAAAACTACTCCCATTGAAACAAAACCAAATAATGTTAATCGCAATTATCTTGAGGTCAAAAAAAAGAAACTCGGCCATTTATTAAATCATGTTTAAGTATGAACTTTAATCAAGGAGATCAGTTTTTCATGAAAGAGGCGTTGAAGTTAGCTAAAAAAGGCCTGAGTTGGACCAATCCTCATCCAATGGTAGGATCGGTTATTGTCAAGGGAAAAAAAATTGTTGCCCAAGGGTATCATCATCAATTCGGTGACGAACATGCCGAAGCTGATGCAATTATGAAAGCTTCCACAGATCTTCGTGGAGCAACAATGTATGTGACACTTGAACCGTGTCATTTACCATACGATCTCTATGGCAAAAGAATTCCCTGTTATGAAAATATTCTACGGTCAGGTATAAAAAAAGTTCACATTGCTATGCTTGACTCAAATCCGGAAGTATCCGGCCGAGGAAAAAGTTTGCTTGAAAAGGCTGGTATAACAACAACCCTTGTATGTCTGGCCAAAGAGGCTTTACGACTGACTGAGACCTATCATTATTTTATGACAAAAAATCGCCCCTTTGTGGCGGTAACGTTTTCTGTCAGTCTTGATGGAAAAATAGCTACCCGTACCGGTGACTCAAAATGGATTACTAATGGGCAAGCAAGAACCTATGCCCGTAAATTACGCAGTCGCTATCAAGCTATTCTTGTTGGAATCAATACGGTTTTAAAAGATGACCCACACTTAGGGACAAGAATAAAAGGGATAAAAGATCCAATACGGATTGTTCTTGATTCAACACTCAAAATCCCACTAACAAGTCAGATTTTAAGGGATACCAACGTTCTCATCGCCACCACAACAAAAACAGATAAAAAGAAAATGAAAGTTTTAACAGACAGGGAAATACCAGTAATAGTTTTTGATAATAGCTCAATCCCACTTCCTGATCTTTTAAAGGAGCTTAAAAAAAGAAAGATAATTAGCGTACTTGTTGAAGGAGGAGGACAGATTCTTGGTAGTTTTGTTGACGCAAAACTTGTTGACAAAGTCTATGCTTTCCATGCCCCTATCTTAATTGGAGGAGAAAAAGCAGTTTCAGCTATCGGAGGAAAAGGAATACGAATAATTCAAGAAGCGTTAAGACTAGAACAAGTAAGTGTTAAACGATTTGGTGATAACATACTTACGGTTGGCAATGTTAAATAAAGTTAAGGATTAAGTTTATCTCTTAAATAACTTAAAAAAGGCTTCTTTTGGTATCTCTACTTTTCCGATCATTTTCATCTTCTTTTTCCCTTCTTTTTGTTTATCCAAGAGTTTTCTCTTTCGTCCGAAATCACCACCACCAACCAGTTTCCCGCTTTTCATCAGTACATCTTTACGAAAGGGAGCTAGACGGGATGAGGCAATTATCTTACCTTTATACTTAGCCTGAATCTTTACTTCATATTGTTGACGGGGAATCAAATCTTTTAAACGAGTCGTCAAAAAATTGGCTTTTTCGTAAGCTCGCTCCTCAACAACAACCTCACTAAACTCACTAATGGGCTCTAAATTTAAAAGCAATTCCAATTTATCAGCCTTAACTTGGTTGTAACGCAAAAATTCCCAGTCTAGGGATGCATAACCGGAAGAAACACTTTTTAAATTATCAAAAAAGTCGGAGATTAATTCTGACATCGGTAGTTCATATTCTAAAACAGTTTGATTCTTATTATCCATATTAATAAATTTTCCCCGATAATTTTGACATAGCTGCATGACTACCCCAACATAGTTATCCGGAGTAACTATCATCGCCTTAACATAAGGTTCAAAAAAATTATTATTTTCATGTTTAAAATTGACTTGGGGCGGAGTAAGGATTAATGAAAGGTCAAACTCCCGTTCAAGTCGCTCTCGAACCACATCTGCATGTAACAACCCCAAAAAACCGACTCTAAATCCGGCGCCTAAAGCCGTGCTATGAATTGAAGAAAACTCTAACGATGAATCGTTAAGGTAAAGTTTTTCTAAAGCTTTTTGTAAATTCAAATAGTCTGAAGTTTCTGTAGGAAATATTGATGCAAAGACCATTGGCTTTACTTTTTTATATCCGGGTAATGATAAGGAGCTATCTGTCACAATGCTATCTCCAACTGAAACTTTATGAATATCTTTTAAGTTAGTAACAACATAACCAATATCACCATCCGTTAGAGACTCCTGCGAAGTTAGTTCTGGTTTAAAATAGCCAACATCCTGAACTTCAAAATTTTCATTAGCGGCTGATAATCTCACTTTTTTACCTTTTCTCAATTCGCCGTCAAAAACTCTGACAAATGCAATCACGCCCCGATGAGAATCGTAGTAAGAGTCGAAGATTAGTGCTTGGACATTATTTTGAGAAACCGAAGATAACAAATTTTTTGCGGTTTTTTGTTTTCCGTCAAAAAATTTCGGTGTCGAGCCTTTTTTTGGCGAAGGAATTTTCTCAATCACAGCGTTTAATAATTTATTAACTCCTTCCCCTGTTTTAGCTGATACCAAAAAAATTTCTTCTTCTTTAACTCCTAAAAAATCGATCAACTGTTTTTTTGTTTTTTCTACTTGAGCATTTACCATGTCTATTTTATTAACGACGGGAATAATGGTTAGATTTTTTTCAATTGCCTTATAGGCATTGGCAATCGTCTGGGCCTGAATCCCTTGTGTGGCGTCTACCAATAAAACAACACCTTCAACACAAGCAAGTGTCCTATCTACTTCATATGAAAAATCAACATGACCTGGGGTATCGATCAAATTCAAAATATATTCCCCATATTTCATACGAACAGGTGCTAATTTAATTGTAATTCCTCTTTCCCTTGAAATAGGATTTTGATCAAGCATCTGTTCTTGATGATGACCAATCTCAACTGTACCGGTCAATTCAAGTAGTCGATCAGCTAGTGTCGACTTACCATGATCTACATGGGCAATAATGGCAAAATTTCTGATATTTTTCATGCTGTTTTAATGTACGGTGTACGGGTCGGGTTACCCGACACCTACTTATTTAATACTTGATAATAAAATTCTTCTGTTTCTTTAGCAGATTTATCCCAACTATATTTTTTGCTTTCTTTGAGTAACCATAAAGTAATTTTTTTTCGCATATTTTCATCTTTAATCAACTTTTCAATCGCTTGGGCTAATCTATCAACATCTTTAGATTTGACCAAAAGATCAGGGTATGGATATCCTTTTAGTATCTCTTTAAAAGCGCTATTATTAAAACCCACAATTGGTGTTCCTGTTGCCATTGCTTCAAGGACAGTTATACCAAACGCTTCATCGCTATAAGGAGCGCAAAAAATATCGGCTTTTTGAAAATATTTAACTCTTTTTTCTCCAATTATTTCTCCTGCAAAAAAAACACTATTATTCATATTTTTGTTTTTAACAAAATTTTCTAATGATTTTTTAATCACACCCTTACCAACAAATGTTAGTTTTGCATTGGGAAATTTTTTAATAACTTTGTAAAAAGCCTTAAGCAAATATTTTGGCCCTTTTTTTTCTACCAACCTTCCTAAAAATACTAAGTTTACACCAGATGTTACAGTTTTCTTTATTGGAACAAATATTTTTTCAACCGCATTGTAAATTACTATTTGTTTCATCTTTTTCCCAGTAAGTCCTTGCCAACGTTTTTTAACAATTGTAGAAACAAAAATTACCCCAGAAAAATTTATTGCAAAATTTTCCTGAAAAAGGGTTATAAAGGGATTAATAAAACTTATTATCGAATTTTTTTCCCAGGCAGAGTGAAAAGTAGCCACTTTTTTTGGTTGAGTTTTTTTTATTATTTCCCAACCGATAAAAGGAACATAAGGGTCATGAATATGGATAATGTCATATTTTTTTTTATTTAATGTATCTATTACTTTTTTAATTTCATTTTTTTCTATTGTTATATTTGCCCAACTACCATTTGGAACGGGAATTCTTATAGATTTTGCAATTGGGTAATAGTTTATGAACTTATAAATATTTTTTTCTGGTCCATATATATCAACCTGATGACCTAAATCACGTAGGCTATTTGAAAGTAGTCTGATATGTTCTTGGACGCCACCAGCCTGTGATGGATCATAAGAAAAAAACATGGCAATTTTTAATTTTTTTTTCATATTGACTTAAATTTTATCATTTTATATTGATTTAATTACTATACACACTTTATTGGAGACTTATTTAAATTAAAATGGAGTTGAAAAAAATGATGCTTGAATTAATTATTGACTACTTTTTCCCACGAGAATTCCTCTCTACCAAAATGACCGTATGAGGCAGTTTTAAAATATATTGGTCGTCTTAAATTTAGTCCTTCAATGATACCTTTTAAAGAAGTATCTAATAACCTAGTTGTAAAACTGTTTATCAATTTAGCAGATTTTTTTTCTGTTCCAAATGTCTCTGCTTCTTGCATGACCGGCTTTTTGGCTCCAATAAAGTAAGCTAGTCGTACTTCACAACGATCGGCTAATTTATTAGCCACAATATTTTTTGCCAAGTATCGGGCGGCATAAGCAGCTGAACGGTCAACCTTGGTTGGATCTTTTCCAGAAAAGGCGCCACCTCCGATTCTAGCCATACCCCCATAAGTATCAACAACTATCTTTCGTCCAGTTACTCCAGTATCAGATGAAGGTCCGCCAATATGCCAGACTCCGGTACCGTTAACGATTAATTGATTAAGTTTTATTTTATAACCATATTCCTTTAAAGTAGGGATTACAAGCATATTAAATAAGTCTTTTTTAACTTGAGCGAGGTCTATCTTTTCATCATGTGGAACAGCCAAAACGACATTTTCAATTATTTTGGGGATATTTTTTTCGTAACCAACGGTTACCTGGGTTTTTCCATCGGGACGCAGGTAGGGGAGACGCCCCGTCTCTCTAAGACTATCCATTCCCATCGCCAGTCGATGAGCTAACATTATAGGTAAAGGCATCAGTTCTTTAGTTTCACGACTTGCATAACCAAACATCATTCCTTGATCGCCCGCTCCTAGATTATCCACACCAACTGCAATCTCTGGTGATTGAGTATGAATTTTTACAAGAATCTCTGATTTGTCTGAAAAATTTAATTTAGGAATCGTGTAGCCTAAATTTTTGACTACTAGACGGGCAATTTTTTTATAATTTAATTTAGCTTTTGTTGTTACTTCCCCAGCCATAGCTAAAAAATTTTTAGTTACCATCGTCTCTACCGCCACTCGAGAGTACCTATCAACTTTTAACGCCTCGTCAAGCACGGCGTCGGAGACTTTATCACAAATTTTATCTGGGTGGCCTGCGCAAACAGATTCGGAAGTAAAAGATTTCATAATAAATTAAATATTATAAATTTATAATATATCATAGGCCTAGATGATAAACAAATACATCATGATAAACCGTCTCGTGCATACTATGCATTGCTATTGCTTCCAACATTTTTCTCATCCAATCTAAAGGTGTGTCTAAGTCTTGTTTAACTCTACCTTGTGTGACTATACCTTTACTATTCCATCCTGTCTCACTAATTAATTGCTCTCTAATATTTTTCGGTAACCTGCCACTTAAAACTAATAAAGACTGTGCGTCTTTTGTACTTTTTTCACTTAAACGAGTAAGTACGCCAGCATTAAGAGTGAGACCATATTTTTCCCAGGTTTCTACAAATAGATTGTGTGAAGGTCTTCCATCATAAACATCAGCGCCAGCATCTTTATCCTCTTGACGAGGTACTTGAGGTAAACAAATTAATGCTACTCCGGAGAACTGTTCATTACCTAGCTCTTCCCAAGCTTCCAAAGAATCTATTGCATCACCTTGAATAAGTTGTACGGGAACTCCCAAATCTTTTAAGTTGTGATGAGCTAAGGCTAAACGAGGTTTGGTAACATCAACACCTATTATTTCCTTAACAGAAAAACCTTTTTTATTACTGGCAGCTACAGCTAGTCTAGACAGTCGTCCATCTCCCATACCTATTTCAAAAACTGTTTGATCATTAAAAAGTCCGGTATTTGCTAATCCAACTACTGCTTTTTGAGATAAATCACTCCATGGATCAGTAGGTAGAAAGTCTTCAACCAGAGCATGTGATAAAGAATCTGTACCAATACCAAGATATCCAACTGCGTAAGGAATTAATGACTTCTGCAACTCAAAGTCAGAATTAGGTATCACCACTTCTACTAGTTTAGGTAACATAATTTATTAAATCTTTTTTGATAACTTATCAGCGATTTGCTTAATATATTCTGGCGTTGTTCCGCAACATCCTCCGATTAATTGGGCGCCACTTTTAACCCATTTTTTTGCTTCATTTAAATATTTATTTACTTCGGCCTTACCGGAAAACAGCCAACCTTGATCATCGTCTGGTTTACCATAACCATTGGCATAAACACATAATGGTAAGTCAGTTATTGAGGCTAAAACATTTATTAGCTGAGTTGCTAATTCGGGTTGGATACAGTTAACACCAACAAACAATGGTTTATATTTTTCTATTTTTTTTAAAGTTGTTTTTAGTGACTCTCCACCCAGAAGCTGACCATTTTTATTACAACAAAAACTAACTGCAAAAGGCATTTTGACTTTTGTAGCAGTACTTATTGCTGCCAAAGTTTCTCTTATCGTAATCATTGTTTCCAACAGCAAAAAATCAACCCCTCCTTTTTTTAAATTTTTTGCTAATTCCAAATATTCTTTTTCCAACTCATTTTTCTGAGGAGTTAATTCTGGAGAATAACAATCTTCAAGTGGCGCCATTGATCCGGCAATATATATTTCTCTTCCAACACGCGTTTCGTTAATAGCTTGTTGAGCTAACTTACAAGCTAAAATTGTTATCTTACTCGCCTTATCTCCTAAATTAACTTTTTTTAAAGTATGATTGGTTGTCCTAAAGGTATTAGTTATGATAATATCAGCCCCATCCAAAATATATTCTTTATAAATATTTTTGATAGCATCAGGATGAGTAAATAAAGCTTTAGCCGACCATAAAGGTAGTGTCGTCTTTATTCCCCTCCGCTGCAATTCAGTTCCAGTGGCACCGTCAATGATGATGATTTCTTTTTTTTTTAATCTTAAATTCAAATTTTTTATTTTATTTTTTTTCATAAAAAAATCTCCCCTTAGGGAGATGGATTATTTGTCCTATTTTTAATAAGACCTTATCTTTCCCTTTCGGGCTGGATTTAGCACCCATCTCGAATCGGCTTGCCCTTAAGAGAGCAAAGCGAATCGAAGGGTTGCTGGATAGTTTTACTTGGTTGGGCCAGTTACCCATTGACTATCTCTCTTGATAAACTAAGTACCTTCCTGCCAACTATTCAAATATTGACTCTGTTCTTTTGATAATTTATCTATATTAACACCTTCTGAATGTAATTTCAAGCGAGCAATTTCTTTATCTAGCTCTTGAGGTAGTGTATAGACTTGGTTTTTTAATTTACCTCTATTTACCCAAATATATTCTGCTCCCATTGCCTGGCCGGCAAAGCTCATGTCCATGACGGACGCCGGGTGGCCTTCGGCCGCGGCTAAATTAACCAGTCTTCCCTCAGCTAACAAATAAACTTTTTTTGTTCCGAAATCAAATTCTTCCACCATCGGTCTAACTTTTGTAATTTTCTTCGACAATTTTTTTAAAGCATCTAGATTAATCTCAACATCAAAATGACCGGCATTGGCTAAAATAATTCCATCCTTAGCTACTTTTAAATGCTCTTCGTCTATCACGTGTTTATCACCAGTTGTTGAAAGGACAATATCAGCTTGTTTAATTGCATCCTTTAAAGTCATCACTAAAAATCCATCCATTAAAGCTTCAAGTGCTTTAATAGGGTCAATTTCTGTAACGATTACCTGGGCGCCCATCCCTTTGGCTCTCATCGCCACCCCTCGTCCACACCAGCCATAGCCGCAAACGACAAATTTTTTTCCTGCAAGCAAAATATTAGTCGCCCGAATAATACCATCGATAGTTGACTGTCCTGTCCCATAACGATTATCAAAAAGATGTTTAGTTAAATTATCATTAACGGCCAATACAGGGATTTTTAAAGCTTGATCCTTTTCCATTGCTCGTAGACGAATTACTCCTGTCGTTGTTTCCTCAGATGATCCGACTACATATTTCAGCAAGTCTGTTCGTTTTCCGTGCATTAAACTAACTAAATCTGCACCATCATCCATAGTGAGATTGGGTTTTTCATCAAGCACAAGATTAAGATGAGAATAGTAACTTTTATTATCTTCGCCTTTTATGGCAAAAGTTGGAATCTTATAATCTTTGACAAGGGAAGCGGCTACAGCATCATTGGTTGATAGGGGATTTGAGGCACATAAAAATACTTTCGCTCCAGCTTCTTTCAATGTAATCATTAAATTGGCTGTTTCGGACGTGACGTGAAGGCAGGCAGCTAAAGTCACCCCTTTTAAAATTTGTTCTTTTTTAAATCTCGTTCTTATTAAATCCAGAACCGGCATCTGCAAATATGCCCAGTTGATTAGTTGACTTCCTAGAGGAGCTAATTTAATGTCTTTAATGTCAGATTTCATAAGTTATACACTATAATAAATTATTATATTTTTCTCATTCTTTTTTCAATTTCTTTCTTTGCTGGTCGATGATTGACAGTCCCATATTTTTCAATAGCAAAACTGGCCATAACATTTCCCAATTTTAAACAATCTATTATTTGATAATTCATTAATAAACCGGCTACAAATCCACCTCTCCAAGCGTCTCCCGCTCCCGTTGGGTCAATCATTTTTGTAACATTGAACGCTTTTACGTGCATGGGCGAATCATGCTTCGCCCCTACATCATAATAATCAACACCGTTTTCCCCCAACGTTATAATAACATTTGTTCCTCTATTAATTAATTGATTAATCGATATATCCAATCTTTTCAAAATCATCGCTATTTCATAATCGTTACCAACTAAATACCGGCAGTTAATCACACCTGTCTCTAAATCTTTATCCGTTATCCAAGTTAATACCATTCCCGGATCGTATAAGTAATGAATTTTATTTTTAACGACTTCTTTCTGAAAGTAAAGAAAAGAATTCTGATGATTTGCAGATATAACAAAAAAGTTTGTATTTTTATTTATTTTTTTAAAATCAATGTGTGGTATTTTTTTTGCTGCACCATAATAAAATCCCCAGATTTGATTATTTTTTGTATCAGTGATAACTGAGCCGGCTGATGTATATAATTCTTTATCAAGAATAGTTCCACTGGCATCAATTTTGTTTTTTCTAAAAAAATTAATAAAATCTTTCCCATCTTTTCCTACCGACCCAAGTAGTTTAATTGGAAATTTGGAATTAATAATTAAGGCTATGTTATATGCTATGTTCGTTCCTGTACCTCCTAACTGTTTCTCCAATTTGTCAACAACAAAAGAAACATTAATTTGATGAAGTTTTTCCGGGTGAAAATAGTCTCTAAACTCACTAGGAAAATTCATGATCGTATCATATGCTATTGAGCCTGTAATGTAAACATTTGCATAATTATTCATCTGAACATTATACAGTCTTTATTCTTATCCTTGACTAGGATTTATTTTAGTAGTATCCTAACCTTTATTGATATTTGAGAATAGACTTACATAAAGATTATGGATAATCTTAAGAAATTTTTTGCTAAATTTAAATATAGATTAATTATTTTTTTAGCCGTACTGGGACCAGGTATTATTACCGCTGTAGCTGACAATGATGCTGGAGGCGTGGCTACATATACGGTGGCCGCTTCACTTTTTGGCATGGCTTCTCAATATTTGGTAATTCCTATTACCATACTTTTGGCAACAACCCAAGAAGTCGGCGCCCGAATTGCAGTTATTACCAATCGAGGATTAGGTAGTCTAATTCGCGAAAGATATGGAGTCAAGGTTTCTTTATTTGTTTTTATTCTTTATTTTATTGCCAACCAAGGAGTTGTTCTACAAAATGTCTCAGGCCTAAAATCAGCTTTACAACTTTTTGATCTTCCTTGGCAATTGTTTTTAATCTTGATTTGTCTTGGATTAATTTTTATTGTCATTAAATTTAACTATAAAAAACTTCAGAGGATTTTTTTATTTTTGATTCTCTTCTACATTGCCTACATTGTCTCGGCAATCCTCACTAAACCCAACTGGAGAGATGCCATTCAGGAAAGTTTTATTCTGCCGAAAAAAATTAATATCGCTGATTTTTCATATTGGTTTTCTTTAATTGCGGTCCTTGGAACTACGATCACTGCCTGGGGTCAATTTTTTATTTCCAGTTATATTGTTGATAAGAAAGTAACCATGAATCAATTTAAATTAGAAAAAATTGAAATTTTCTTTGGTGCTTTTTTAACAAATTTTTTATCCTGGATGATGGCTATTGCCGTTACATATACTTTATTTATTAATCACATTAGGGTGACCGATGGTTATTCAGCAGCACTATCTATGACACCTATTGCCGGGCATTTGTCAGCATTACTTTTTTCCGTTGGTCTTTTTTCCGCATCAATCTTAGGTTTGACAATTGTTCCTTTAGCAACTGCCTATGTTTTTTCTGAGATGTTTGGATTCGAAGGCTCACTTGATGCCGACTTTAAAAGAGGTCGGCTTTTCTATGTCTTTTTTATCGTTCAAATAGCCGTTGCTTTAATCATTACTTTATTTCCACAAACCTCGCTTTTTGGCCTAACTCTTTATGCCGACTTTTTAAACGCTGCCATGCTTCCGATTATTTTTTATTTTCTCATCAACTTTTCCGAAAACACTGAAATTATGGGAAAATATGCTTCCCGGGGACTATCTAGTTGGTTTCTTCGTCTTTCTGCCCTAGTTATTACTATTGCAGTCATCGTCACCTTCGCCGGTAAAATCTTTAGTATAGGGTAAAATTTTATACTCTTATTCTATACCGTTTTAAGGTCTGTTTTCCATTAGGAAGCTTTGAAACAATCTCTAATTTCATATTGGTAATATTCTTATGATAACTGCAAACGCCAGATGAGCAGGTGCCAAATAATAGTTCTCGTGTCGTACTTATTCCAGATGAAGAATCAATCATCCCGCTGACGCCTTCGTCTTTCCCGTTTGTTTGATACATTAAGGTGTAACTGACATTGTTTACTTTTTGTAGATTATAAAGTGTGACAATTAACGCCAGTCGATCAGACCTGAGTTTTGGATAAATAATCAGACCGCTAGAAACTATCCGTTGTCCAGTATTCTTGCTATTATTAGAGAATCGTGGCAAAAGCTTCGCTTCAACATCGTTTGTAAATAGAAATATTCCTCCAAATATCATCAACAAAATTACTTTTTTCATACTACAATTATTATAACAGTTATGAAAAAAGTTGTCATTATCATGATAGGAGGTTTTGCGGTTGCGTTAATTATTATTATACTTTTGACTCAAAAAACTAAAACCCCTGTCTATCCTGCTAAGGGCGTTATAAATAACGCCCCTACAACAGACGCCTCACCGCAAACTCAACTCAAACTAAAAACATATACTAGCCCTTCGGGTTTTAGTTTCCAATATCCTAAATCTTTACTACTTACTGAAAAAAAAATTACCGATCAATCAATATATGCTTGGGTTGAATTAACCGATCCTCAAAAAAGGGGAGTCGTATCAGTAAAACTAGAAAGTTCTAATTTAGCGAAAATTGACGACTGGGCCGGTGCTGCGAAAATGAAAAAAGTCAAACTAGCCGACCTCGAAGGACGGGAATTGACTAGCAAAAATCAGACAACCACTCTTGCTCTTGATCAGGGAGGAGTTTTAATCACAATAACCACTGATTCATTACTGGAAGCGTATCAACAAATAATCTCAAGTTTTATTTTTACTCAGCCTGATCAAACTACCACCAACATCTCCGGAGATGGCGAAGGAGATGTATTTTATGAAGGGGAAGAAGTGATTGAGTAATATGCTATACTTAAAGGCCATTATGTTTCCACAAAAGCTTTCCTCTCATTTTCTTTCCCTCATCATTCCTGTCTATAAACAGGAAAAAACTATTGTTAAAGATGTTACCCAAATAAAACATGTCCTTGATTCGATTCGTTACGATCATGAAATTATTGTTGTCTTTGATGGTGCGTCCGACCAATCATATGAAAAAATTAAACGTGCTAATATTCCAAAAGTTAAAACAATTTTTTATACAAAAAACCAGGGTAAATCTCACGCAATTCAAATCGGCATGAAAAAAGCGATTGGGGATTATGTAATGTTTATCGATTCCGGTATGGAAATAGATCCAAATAGTATCTCTATGTTGCTAGAGCATATGGAATGGTATAACGCAGACATAATTGTAGGGTCTAAGCGTCATCCTGCCTCTCAAGTAAATTATGTTGCTTCAAGAAAATTATTGAGTGAGGGGTACTATTACGTCGTCAAATTTTTATTTGGAATAAAAGTGAGAGATACACAGGCTGGTATCAAAATTTTTAAAAAAAATGTCTTACAAAAAATATTGCCAAAACTGGTTGGGAAAAAATTTACTGGAGATTTGGAGATGTTGGTCGTCGCCGATAGTCTCGGATTTAGAAGAATCTTTGAAGCGCCAATCAAACTTAATTATTCACTTCATGACCTTTCTTCGGCAGCAACAATTAAGTCTATATCTCATATATTAGTTGATACTCTTGCCATCTGGTACCGAAAAAATATTTTACGCTACTATCAGGTATAATTATCCCATGCGTAATAAGATCAGGTTGTTGTGGTCAAACGAATATATTCAGGGTGGTTTTTTTTTAACTATTTCTTCATTTATTATTAATTTTCTTAATTATTTATTTCATTTTATTGCCGGCCGTATCCTTGGACCCTCCGGATATGGAGAAATAACTAGTCTCTATTCATATATTTCATTGATTTTCGTACCAGTCGCTGTGGTTTCAACATTTTTCATACAAAAAATAAGCTCACGGGAAAATAATCAACACGAGTATGCGGCAGTTTTGGAAACATTATTCTGGAAATTTTTACGGCATTGGTCATGGATATTATTTCCACTACTGCTGTCAATCCACTTTATACCCAGAATAACGAATCTTACTCCTTCAATCGCATATACTCTTATTCCTTTTATTATTTTGG
>CAYIVY010000001.1:0-30414 GCA_964366945.1 uncultured Gammaproteobacteria bacterium | reverse complement strand
TAATCCCGGAGCTTTGATTCGTTACGCTTATAGCTTTCGTCAAGCGCTGATTGATTTAAACAAACCAGTTATGGAGATTCATATGTCAGATATAAGCAAAACTGGAGTTAATAAAAAAGTTAACATTCTTGATGATGTTCGTATGGGTCAAGTAACTGACTTGAAAGAAGAAAGCTATTATGAAGGATTAAAAAAATTGATCGAACATCTCAAAAATCAGCATGAAATTTCTTAAAGTTAAAAAAAGTAGCCGATTAACCGGGACAATCTCTATGCCGCCATCAAAAACCCATTCATTTCGGGCGTTGACTTTGGCCGCGATAGCTGATGGAATCTCAATCATCCGAATACCAAAATTAAGTCCTGATTGGGATGCAGGAGTCAAGGCAATGAAAATGTTTGGTGCAAAAATCAAAGAAATTGAAAAAAATATTTTTCAAATAAATGGAGTGGCCGGAAAATTACAAACACCTGAAGATGTTATCAATGTCAATAATTCCGGAACAATGCTCGCCTTTATTGCAGGAGTGGCAGCTGCCTGCTCTGGCTGGACAGTCTTAACCGGCGATGAGTCGCTGCGTAAACTGAGAAAAATCACTAAAAACTTTATTACTCCCTTTAAAGAATTGGGTGTTCAAGTAATTTCAACTAAAAATGATGGGATGGCACCATTTCTGATCAAAGGCAAAGTCAACGGTGGCATTGCTCATATGGATGGAACTGGTGCCCAACCAGTCTTTAGCGTTCTCATTGCTGCGGCACTGTCTGAAAAACCGGTCGATATTTTTGTCAATAACCCCGGTGAGACAGCCTATATAGATTTACTTTTATACTGGTTTGATAAGGTCGGGTTAAAATATAAGAACGATCAGCATAAACATTATTCTTTTCCAGGCAACCAACCACCTCAGTCTTTTGATGTTAAAATTCCCCTTGAGTGGTCGGCCCCTGGCTATCCTTTACTTGCGGCTATTATTACTGAGAATTCGGAAATTAAAGTTAAAGGAATGGATTTAAAAGACCCTTATGGTGATAAACAAATAATTGATATTTTAATAAAATTGGGTGCTAGTTTGTCGATTGAAGAAAGTTGTATAATCGCCCGCTCAAGTAAGTTACGAGGAATTGAGATTGATATGAATCAACTTCCAGATCAAGTGCCAACGATTGCCGTGGCTGCTTGTTTTGCTCGCGGCGAAACAGTTATTAAAAATGTATTAACAGCCCGCTTCAAAGAATGTGATAGAATATCAGCCGTCTGTACAGAACTCAAAAAAATGGGAGCAAAGATCACAGAAAAGGAAGATGGATTAATTGTTCATCAGGATGGAACTTGGAAATTAAAAGGAGCGAAAGTTAATGGTTACTATGACCATAGAATGGTAATGGCTTTTGCCGTTGCCGGTCTGGCAATTGAGGGTGAAACGACAATATCTGACGCCCAGATGGTGGACAAATCATTTGAAAGTTATATTCCTGAAATGATAAAAGCCGGAGCGAATTATGAATTGATATCTGGAAAATAAATATGGTAAAGAATATTATTTTAATTGGCATGAAAGCTTGTGGAAAAAGTACGGTCGGAAAACTATTAGCAAAAAGGCTAGACGTAAATTTTATCGAACTTGATCAAGAAATTGAGAAGGATTATTTGATGGAAAAAAAACCCACCTTCGTCCCGCTCAGCGGGACTACGGTGGGCAAGGAAAAATTGACTTTCAGGGAAATTTTTAAAAAATACGGAGAAAATTATTTTCGTCAGTTAGAATCGCGGGTATTAGAAAATATTTCCAAGAAAAAAATAACAGGGAGAATAGTTCTTAGTTGTGGTGGGGGAACACCACTCAATGAAAATAACCAAAAAATTATCAAAGAATTGGGTGAGGTAATTTTCTTAGATGTTGATAAAATGGTTTTATTACCGCGAATCCTAAAGCATGGGATTCCGGCATTTTTTCCTTATAAAGATAATCCAGAAAAATCATTGGGTGAACTGATCGAAAAACGAAAACCAATTTATGAAAAAATTGCTGATAAAATAATTACTTTTGACAATGAAAGTCCAAAAGAGTTGGTCGAAAAAATTATAAGTTTTTTTCACGTCATTCCCGTGAAGACGGGAATCCAGATTAAATAATAGACTGGATCCCCTCCCCCGCCTGCTACGCGTTGCGAAGCATTGCGGGCAGGTGCGCGGGGATGACAACAAATACTATGAAAATAAATGGAGAGACAAAATTAATTGGATTTTTTGGCAGTACTTATAAAATTAGCAAAATGTATACGATGTATAATGCTGCTTTTGAGTCTTTAGGGCTTAAGTATAACTATGTTCCTTTGGTTGTTAAAGATCTTAAAAAAGCAGTTGACGGCGTTCGTCATCTTGGTATTAATGCCATTGGAGTAACAATTCCTTATAAAATAGACATTATTCCTTTTCTTGATGAGCTTGATAATAATGCTAAAAGAATCGGGGCTGTTAATGTTGTCTTAAATAAAGAAGGAAAATTAATTGGCGGCAATACCGATGGTGAGGGAGCGGTGATGGCCCTTAAGGAAAAAATAAAAATTAAAGGCAAAAAAATTATTCTTTTAGGAGTCGGTGGAGCGGCTCGGGCAATTGCTTTTGCTATCAAAGATGAAGGGGGAGATTTGACAATCATAAATCGAACTGTCAGTAAAGCTGAAGAACTAGCAAAAGCGGTTGGCTGTCAATTTGGTGGACCTGATAAATTACCAACATTATTACCTAAAACTAATATTTTAATTAATAGTACTTCAGTAGGAATGTTTCCTGATATTAATCAATCGCTGATTGACAAAAAATTACTCCATGATCAATTGATAGTGATGGATATTGTCAGTAATCCCAGAGAAACACAATTACTTAGTGATGCTGAATCTGTAGGGTGTAAGACTGTTTTTGCTGATAGAATGTTGTTATGGCAAGGAGTATTAAAATTTGAGCTTTTTACCGGCACGAAGCCACCGATTGAGGTGATGGAAAAAGCTTTGAAATGTAAATAATATGGCAGGCAATACTTTCGGACAACTATTTAGGGTGACAACTTTTGGTGAGTCACACGGTGGGGCGGTTGGTTGTGTGATCGATGGGTGTCCTCCGGGTTTAGAAATTTCAGTTGAAGATATCCAGAAAGATTTGGATAGAAGACGGCCAGGTCAGAGTAAAATCACCAGTCCCCGCAAAGAGGAAGATAAAATTGAGATTTTTTCAGGAGTTTATGAAGGTAAGACAACCGGAACTCCAATTATGATGATGGCCAAAAATAAAGATACTCGTCCAGAAGATTATTTAAAACTAAAAGATCTATACCGTCCATCTCACGCTGATTTTACCTATGAAAAAAAATATGGTTCTCGAAATTGGGAGGGGTCGGGACGAGCTTCGGCGAGAGAAACATTGGCTCGGGTGGCCGCTGGCACAGTTGCCAAGAAATTTCTAAAAGAAAAACTGGGAATAGAGTTCTTAGCTTATGTTGAACAAGTGGGAGATATAAAGACAGAGGTTGATTTTAATAAAGTTACGTCTGAGCAAATTGAGTCAAATATTATCCGTTGTCCGGATGATAAAATTGCCACACGAATGATTCAATCTATCAATAGATTGAAACAGGAGGGTGATTCGGTTGGTGGAGTCATTCGTGGTGTTATTAAAAATGTTCCAGTTGGGTTAGGTGAGCCGGTCTTTGATAAATTATCAGCCGATCTTGGAAAAGCAATGTTATCAATTCCAGCTGTCAAGGGATTTGAGATTGGATCGGGCTTTGAAGGAGTCATAATGAGAGGTAGCCAACATAATGATTCGTTTTATATTGATCAGCAGGCTAGAGTAAGAACAAAAACTAATTTTTCTGGTGGAATTCAAGGAGGGATTTCCAATGGAGAAGATATTTATTTTCGAGTTGCTTTCAAACCAGTGTCAACGATTAGAAAAGAACAAAATACGGTCAATTTAAAAGGTCAAAATGTGAAACTGGAAGCAACCGGCCGGCACGATCCCTGCGTTTTGCCACGAGCGGTGCCGATCGTTGAAGCAATGGCGGCTCTGACGATCATGGATCATTATTTGCGCAACAAGGCACAAAATTTATGAAAACCATTGAATCTTTACGAACACAAATTGACGCAGTTGATGAATCGATAGTTACTTTGTTGGCCAAAAGGATGGAAGCGGTTAAAAAAATTGGGCGGTTAAAAAAGAAAAATAATATTTCAGTTTTTGATGAATTGCGCTGGCAGAAAGTAATCAAATCAAAAAAAGGCTTCATCAAAAAAATCTATAATATCGTTCATGATGAAGCGTTAAGAATAGAAAAAAATATATGAATAAGGTGGCGATTGTTGGTTTTGGTCGGTTTGGCAAAACTCTTAAGAGATTGTTAGAAGAGGACTTTGAATTAACAATAATTGATAGAAAAAATGCGGGAGAAATTGTTAAATCCGAGGTTATCTTTTATTGCGTTCCAATTTCTTCCTTTGAATCTGTAATAGAATCTCATAAAAAATATTTTAAAGATAGTCATCTTTTGATTGATGTTCTATCAGTAAAAATGCATCCAAAAAAAATATTTGATAAATATTTAAGTGGTTTAAAAACTCAAGCCCTATTGACTCATCCGATGTTTGGCCCGGACAGTAGTAAAGAAGGATTTTCCGGACTGCCGATTATTTTAGATAAATTTAGAACTGATGCTAAAAATTATATTTTTTGGAAAGATTTTTTTAAGAGAAAGGGGTTAAAAATTGTTGAGATGACGTCTCGGCAACACGATCGGTTAGCAGCTAATTCTCAGGGAGTGACTCATTTTATTGGCAGGTTATTAGAAAAGTTTAATTTAAAAAAAACCCCAATTGACAGTCTGGGAGCAAAAAAACTTCAAGAGGTTATGGAACAAACCTGCAATGACACCTGGCAGTTATTTTGTGATTTACAAAATTTTAATCCATACACTAGGTCAATGCGAATTAAATTAGGACGGACGTATGATTTATTGTACAACCAACTTTTACCAAGGAGAATCAGCCGAAAAAAAATTATTTTTGGAATTCAAGGCGGAAAAGGTAGCTTTAATGAAGAAGCAATTTTGTTCCATGTTAAAAAACATGGGATAAAAAAATACCAAATAAAATATTTATATACTAGTGAAAAAGTTCTAAAAAATTTACACGAAGGCAGTATTGATTTTGGTTTATTTGCCATTCAAAATTCTGTGGGGGGAGTGGTTGAAGAATCAACTCATGCAATGGCAAAATATAGATTTAAGATAGTTGAAGAATTTCAAATTTTAATCAGACACTCATTAATGAAACGAAAAGATAGTAAAGTAGATGAAATTAAGATTATTATGGCTCATTCACAAAATTTCCGTCAGTGTAAAGATAATTTAGCAAAAAGATATTCTCAATTAAAACAACTTAGCGGTCAAGGTGATCAACTTGATACAGCAAAATGCGCTGAAGATTTATCTAAAGGAAAGTTGAACAAAAATATTGCTATTTTAGGACCAAAAATTCTTTCAAAGATATATAATCTTGATATTATTGAAGAAAATTTGCAAGATTGTCAGGATAATTTGACGACGTTTTTTTTAGTAGAAAGATAAATTTTTATTTAATATTTTTTTTAATTTTTTTAATGTATTTCCTAATATATCTTTTTATCTCATCGTGTGTTCCAATAGAATACACTAACACTCCTTTTAATTTATCATTTATTTGATATAACAACCTATTTCCCTCATAGCCAGGGATATCATATTGCCAACAATTTCCTATTTTTTTACAGGTGTAGTGACTACTATCGTTTCCATTTGGCGTATTATAAATAAACGATATTAACTCTTTTCGATTATTATCTTCTAACAAACTAACGATGGTTTTAAATTTTCTCTCAACAGTTTTTGTAACGTATATTACTGTATAAGCAGCCATGTCATATTAAACCCTTGTTTTTAAAATAAGTATCCAAACTAGGAAATGATGATAGATTTTTTTCCATTTTATTCATGTTAAAAGAAGATACTTTTTTGAATTGGTCAGACAATATGAGATTTTCTAACTCAACATCTAATTTAACCTTTTCCGTATCAAGAGATCCAACTGAAGGCTGGTATGGAGTTTCTAAAGACTCTATTTCTTTTATGGTATTCCAATCTAAAAGTGTTCCCATATTAATTTCTAGTTTTATCACTATTAATTTTTATTAATGACAATTGTTTTTGAAGAATTTCTAAAAATTTTTTTGCTATTTCAATTGGTAATATTATCTCTGTGTCAATAGTAGCTCTTACACTTTTTTCTTTTTTTAATTTATCTTGCTCTTCATCATTTGCTCCAGGTTTTATATCTGCGAACTGTAACGTTATTTCAGATGGGTTCGAGACAACACGAACATAATTTGAATAAATTCTCACACTGTTTTCTTTACGAAATGGTGTAATCTTCACTGTTTCTTCTTGTTTTTTATCTATCATAGCTGTAGTTTACTCTAAAAGAAAAGCAAATGTCAACTGATAATTAAGACGAATTAAATTGTCATATTAATCTAAATCAAATTTAGCTTGTTGTTGTAACTCCTTATTTATCTTCAACCTTCCCCTCACGGACTATAAAATTAATAGTCACTTTATTAGTTAAAAGTTTTTCTTAAATCTTCAAGTTGACTTTTAAATATTTAAGAGTACAATGTATTTACATTTTGGAGAAAAGCGTTATAGAACGGAGATACCCCGTTCAAGCTGAAAAATTGAAAGAGAATAAAAGACTTAAGTAGATTTTTCCGGTCGTTCCCGTAAACAAACTAAAGCATCACTGCAGAGTTAGCAAGTGCTTAATGAGGTAAGATCCTTTTTAAGCCCGCAGCAGTGCGGGATTTTTTATAGAAGGGTTTTACAAAGCAAGGTGGTAACACGAGATACCTCGTCCTTGTCAATCAATGAGCGTTGTTTGATTGATTGGGACGAGGTTTTTTTATGGGTTTTATTTCCGTGGGTGGCAGATCGGCGATGCAACGCTCTGTAAAAGCGTATTAGGTAGGTTCAACTCCTACCCCACGGACTATGAGCAATTTAGGCAATTACACACATCAGGTTGAAAATCCAGATCAATTTATTCGTTTTGATTTAACGGAGGGTAATTGTTGGTTTCGAGATAAAATATCTGAGTGGTTCAAAGAAATACATATCTCCGACGTCATTCACTACCCTGATGAAAAAATCATTAACGTTAAAAAATTATTATCTCGTTGGCTACATGTTAAACAGAATAATATCACGATAGGTAGTGGTAGCGACGAATTAATTGAGATGATCCCAAAAATTTTTATCAAAAAAACAGACGCTGTTTTAACAGTGGTCCCGTCATTTTTTCGTTTTATTGAATCATCGGAGCGTGCTGGGACAGAAGTTGTCAAGGTTAAACTAGATAAAGATAGTCATTTTGAATGGGACAATTCAACAATTAAAAGATTTTTGAAAAAAGCAAAAGATAAAAGAGTAAAGTTGATTTGGTTAGCCAGTCCTAATAATCCAACTGGAATTGATGTTCCGGCACAATTTTTACTGGAAATTATTAAACTTGGAAAAATAGTAGTTATTGATAAGGTTTTGAATGGTTTTACAAAAGAGTTGAGGGAAATGTCTCGACTTATTTGGGAACATCCTAACTTGATTGTTTTATCTAGTTTTTCAAAAACATTTGGCCTACCAGGGCTAAGATTTGGCTTTGCTATTTCATCTCAGGATAAAATTGATTTAATAGAAAAAAGGAGATTACCCTTTAATGTTTCCGGCCCTAGTTTGTTTATTGTTGAAAAATTGCTTAAATCATTACTTACAGGTGAAATTAAAATGGAAGGAGCTCTTAAATTTTTTCAAGAACAGATATTTTTCGAAAGAGAGATTAAAAAATTAAAGAACATTAAGTTAGTCAGTAGTTCTAAAACCAATTTTGTTTTATTACAATCGATAGGACGGTTTAGTTTATTTAAAAAGTTACTAGAAAAAGGTATTTTAGTTGCAGATTTAAATAAAACGGCCGGAATTAAAAACAAAAACTTTATTCGTGTCACTATATACGATCGAGAAAAAAATCTTATTTTGTTAAGAGTTTTAAAAGAAATTGATAATCATTTTCATTAATTAAAAATTTTATCTATAATGAACTTTATGTCTATGCAAGATCGTTTGGATTTAATCAAACAAGTTGGTGAGGAAATTATCCAAGAGGAGGAGTTAAAAAAACTATTGGAAAGTGGGGAAGAGCTCATTGCCTATGACGGATTTGAACCGTCGGGACAGATTCATATTGCCCAAGGAATTGTCCGAGCAATTAATGTCAATAAAATGATTAAGGCGGGCATAAAATTTAAGATGTTGGTGGCCGACTGGCACGCAATGGCCAATAATAAAATGGGCGGTGATTTAGAAAAGATTAAGACAGTGGGAAAGTATTTTATCGAAGTTTGGAAGGCGTCTGGAATGGATTTGAAAAATGTTGAGTTTGTCTGGGCTTCAGACTTAGTTCAAAGACCAGATTATTGGAAGTTTGTCATTCAAGTTGGAAAATCAAACGCCCTCAGACGTTTTATACGTACCGCTGAGATGATGGGTAGGGATGAATCGCTGGACAAATTAACAGGTGCTCATATTATCTATTCGTGTATGCAGGTTACTGACATTTTTATGTTAAGGGCCAAAATTACGCAACTGGGAATGGATCAAAGAAAAGTAAATATGTTGGCCCGTGAGGTTGGACCATTACTTGGTCCGCCAGCTGGCGGATGGAAACCAGTCGTTGTCTCTCACCATATGCTTATGGGCCTTACGAAGCCACAAAAATCAACCGAGTCGGTTGATTTAGGGTCGGAGGAGAGTGCTATTAAGAGAACAATTGAAAGAAAAATGAGTAAATCAATGCCGGATTCGGCAATTTTTATGACCGATACGGCTGAGGATATTCAAAGAAAGATTAATAAGGCTTACTGTTTGGAAGGGGATATAAAGGAGAATCCAATTCTTGAATATTTTAAATATATTATTTTTGAGTCCTTAGATAAGCTCAAGATAAATCACTTGGAAATTGAGCGACTAGAGAAATTTGGTGGGAATATTTCGTTTCAATCCTATGATGAGTTAGAAAAAACTTTTGTCGAGAAAAAAGTTCATCCAATGGACTTGAAGGCGGTTTTGATCAAATATTTAGATCAGTTAATTAGCCCGGTGCGACGTCATTTTGAGGAAAATTCTGAGGCAAAAAAACTATTGGAACAAGTGAAGAGCTTTCAGGTGACGAGGTAAAAAAATAATTTTTTTACTCTTGACAAAGATTACAGAAACATTATATAATCCTGTCATTATGATACAACAGCTGATCAATGATGAGAAATTCACTAATATTCAAAAAGCCCAGTCAGGATTAACCCGGTTGTTCCTTGATGCTCAAAATACGTCAAGTTTTTACCGTGTTTTGAAAAACGATAAATCTTTAGGAGTTCTGATTCCAGAGAATATCTGGATGAGTTTGGTAGAAGATCTCGAAGCTCTTTCTTCTCCTAACTACCGTCTTCGTATCTTTAAAGCCCGAAAAGACAAAAAAACATATACCAGCTCGCAAGTGAAAAAACAACTAGGTCTATAAACTCATGTATAACTATGTGTTTAAAAATCAGGCATTGGTAGATTTAAGGAAACTTCCTCAAGATGTTCAAAAAAAGATCATAAAAAAATTAGACTATTTTGTTTCTTATCCAAATCCGCTTTCATTTGCCGAAAATCTGGTCAACTTTGAGATAGGTCAATATCGTTTCAGAATAGGAGATTACCGGGTGATTTTTGATGTTGAAGGTGCAAAGATTATTATTCTTACCATAGGTCATCGTCGTGAAGTTTATAAGTAGAGCAGCCAAAAAAAATCTGATATATTTAAATTAATGAAAAAAGTAATTATTATTTTATCTTTTGTTCTTTTAGTTTTAATACTGTTACCCTTGTTAATTAATTACTTTGCTAAAAAAAAAGCTTATACTTCAACAGAAATCTTTCCAGCCCCAACCTTTATTTCCAAACAATCTTTTTCCAATATTACTCCACGACCAAAACAAGATTTACCTGAGTCAAAAACACTTTCACCTGAAATAAATTCCAAAATTCAAAGACTAAAAAACCAACTACCAATTGCCAACGAAAATTTTGAAATCGATTATTCCTACCCATTGGAAAAATTTATTATCGTCAAAAAATCACCACTAGCAGAAGAAAAGTTAAAAGAATTATTTATCAATAACCAAATTTCATATGAAGAATTTCTGAATGAAAATCTGATTATTTTTACAGAAAAACCCTTAAAAGAATTTAAAGATCAACTTGAAGACAGTTATATAAAAGTGCGGGAAGAAAAAAATATTTTATTATCTCCGACTCCACTATCTGAGGAGCTTAATTTATCTCCATCTCCGTCAAAAACTTCTAAAGATTTTAATCCTATGATCGAATTTTTAAATATTTTTTTGAATTTTAGCAATCAATCACCAAACCTTCCTACTTCTACTCCGACTTTGTCTGAGATTTCTCCAACCATAGCCCAAAATCAAGTACCAATATCATCATCAAATATACCCTCGAATCTTAACGATATCTTTAATGAGGTTGGTCAGAAAGTTGGCGTTCCGCCAAAGATACTTGAGGTGGTCATGAAGATTGAAATGCCGTCAACTTTTGATCTTTCATCCGAACAGATAGCTAACTATTCAGCCCCAAATCGCACTTGGCCTAGTTGTGGTCCGAATGTCTGCTCAGCCGCCGGACCGATGCAGATGACCATCGGAGTTGATGGAAATGGTAATAAACTATGTCCAAGATGTGGTGTTGGTTTTTGTCCTAATGCCTGGTCAAGCTACGGGAGGGCTGTCAATAGTTTTGGTGGTTATAATCACCAAGCCAATCCCTGCAATATCAGGGATAATATCTATGGATCGGCCGCTAAATTAAAAAATGATAGCGGAGCCTCAGGTAGTTCTAATTGGACTCGAGAGCAAGTGTATCAAGCCGCTGCTCGTTATTATGGTTCTTGTAGTGACAAACATCGCTACTCACGTTTACAAAATCGTACTTACTGTGAATATGTCTGGGATTATTATAAGAATAACTGAATGATTAAATACCAATCTTCTTGATATAATAGCCATCACTATTATGTCAAAAGAAATACTGGCGTATAAATCTCAATCTCCGGCGGAGTTGGAGACAATATTTATCGGTGATTGGAAACAACATTTTCAAGATAGTATTTTAGTACCTGCTCAGAAAATTATAGAAGGCTCAATTTTTATAAAACATGGTCTGTCAGAACTAATGGAAAGTCTACCACAGGAATATTCAAAAGAGGATAGAGATCTTGTCTATTTTGCCGGTCAAATCGCTATAGTTGCACACGATGGTCAACTAAGAAAAGAGGAACAATTACCATATGTAATTCATCCACTTAGAATTGCAGCTAATGTTGCCGGGCAAAGATTCAACGGTAATCCGCCTTCAAGCAATGAAATGGTCACGGCCATCCTTCATGACGTTCCAGAAGACTGTGATATTAAAAAACTGTATGGTGGAGATGTCGACTGGCCAACATATCTTGATGGACTTTTTCAATTCAGTTTTGGTTTGGATAAAGACGATTCTCATAAAATATTAGAATCAATTGCACTATTACAAAAATCAGATAAACCCAAGGGTCTAACCAGATTAACAACATATGTTACTGATAAACTCGTTGATGGCATTAACTGGAGTGCTGAAATAATTGAAAGAAATAAACAATCAGATACCGGTCAACCAGATCAAATGAATAAATCTCATCTCACTCAATCTGACAAAATTTCTACACACTTTTTGACGACAACATTGGAGCTTAACCGATTTAGTGGAGGTAAATTATTTAGACCTGATATTAATCAGGCTTGGGAAATAGTAATAAAAATGACCGATTGTGTTGATAACCTCGCCGTCGGCAGAACGACTTTTCCAAAAGCGATGTTTGCTGCATTTCTAGTTATATATGGTAGGCAATTGGGGATGAAGAATCTAAGTGATAGTCTTGATAAAAAATTAAACGATGTAATTACCAAAGATCGGAGTATAAATATTAATCCGTTTACGCGAAGAATTTTTATGGCTCTATTAGAAATGAGTAACTGGCTACCGGCGGAAGAAACAACGTCTCATCAGTCATTTTTATCAGATATAAGGAATTTTTTGAAATATTTAATAACGTTAAAATGAACGAAGTGCCTAATAATTAAAGCGGATAATCTGTCTTCGTTACCCGATGTACAGTTATTTATAAATAATTATGTTCGACTAAAGCAACTCCTTTAGTGATGGTTATTTTTACGGTCTCTTTATTCATAACATTACTGATTCCTCTCGTTGATCCGAAAGAAAGTGTATCATTGATTAATCGATAGTACAGTCCATCAGTAGTGACTCCTTCTAATTTCTCACTGACGGGAATAATTGATATTTCATCACCGATATTTCCGTCAACCATTATCTCTTTGTCGAGTATATATATTTCCTTTTTTCCCTCAATAATTTTTATTTTTATGGATTGATTTTCGGTTTGAATTTTAGTTAATAAAAAAATATTTGCCAAAAAATGATCAACTCTGTCTCCTAAAATTCCAAAGATAATAATTTGCTTATATTTTTTTTCCAGAGCAAAATTAACTGCCAATTCAAAATCCGTCTCATCTTTTTTGGCTGGATATTTTATTATTTTTGTAGGGGCGGGCCTTCGTGTCCGCCCTAAATTTTTCAAGACATTTTTTGGTATTGAATCCAAGTCGCCGATTACGATGTGGGGAGTGAGTCCAAGTTTTAAAATATGTCTGACTCCACCATCAACAGCGATTAAAGTATCTTGATGAGTAATAATATTTTTTGCCTGACTAAAATTTGATAGATTGCCGTTGATAAAAATTATCACTCGTTTCATATGAGGTATATTTTACTGGATTCCCACCTTCGCGGGAATGACAATTGACAATCCGTCATATTTTTGATTTAATTGTTTACAGTTAGGGGAGTCCCGCTACGGTGGGGCTGAGAGTTCCCCGCCTTTGGCGGGGGAGACCCTTGGAACCTGTCCGGGTAATGCCGACGTAGGAAAAACATATGTATAATTCCAGTATTTCTTTCCAGATCTTACCCAAAGCAAAGACTGATAAAAAGATGATCAAAATTATTGATCAGGTTATTAAGATGGTCCAAAAATCAGGTATCAGCTATCAAGTCGGCCCAATGGAAACGACCGTGGAAGGTGATTTAGAAGTACTCTTGGACATCGTAAAAAAAGCACAATATCTTTCTATAAAGACCGGAGCGGAAAGTGTTTTTACCAATGTAAAAATTATCTATAATCCCAAAGGAGTGATGACGATCGAAGAAAAAATTAAAAAATATCGAACTAGATGAAACAATATATTTTACCAACGCTGGCAGGTTTAATTATTTTATTTATTTGGCAAATAACGGTCACAGTTTTTCACATTGAACAATGGATACTGCCGGCTCCAATAGAGATCGTAAGTTCATTTTGGCAGTCGCGAGCATTATTTTTCTATCACCTTATCCCAACCCTTATTGAAGCTATAATTGGATTAATTGGAGCAGTTCTTGTCAGCATTTTCATTGCCATATTAATGGAAAGATTTAAGACGATGAGAAAAATTATTTATCCATTTCTAATTATTTCTCAAACAGTTCCTTTTATTATTCTGGCTCCGCTTTTAACTCTCTGGTTTGGATTTGGACTATTACCAAAAATTATCATTATTAGTCTTGTCTGTTTTTTTCCAATTACAATTAATCTTTTTGATGGATTTAAGTCTATTGACAGGGGTACATTACGACTTTTGACTTCCATGGGCGCTAGTCAAAAGCAGATATTTAGATGGGTCAAGTGGCCGTCCAGTCTGCCAAATTTTTTTTCTGGTCTCCGTATTGCATCGGCCTATTCAATATTGGGAGCGGTCGTGAGCGAATGGACTGGTGCCGATCGGGGAATGGGCATTCTTCTTATCCGTTCGACCAAATCTTATCTCACTGATAGGGTTTTTGCAACTATTGGAATTATCACAATATTAAGTATCGCAGCAGTTTTAATAGTCGAAATTATTGCCAGAATATCAATTCCTTGGCATTATTATAAATTTAGAAAAATGTCATGAAAAAATTAATTTTTTTCGGGATCGTATTAATTTTATTAAGTTTCATTTTTGGAAAAAAGATAAACAAATCACCAAAAACCAATCCTCAAAAACAAAAGGTAGTTGTACTTTTAGATTGGTTTCCCAATACCAATCATACCGGTCTTTATGTAGCTAAAGAAAAGGGTTATTTTGCTAAAGAAAGTCTTGAAGTGTCAATTTTACAGCCAGGTGAGGGAGAGAGCACTCAAGTAGTCGCCGCTGGCAAAGCTAATTTTGGCGTCAGTAGTCAGGAATCGGTTATTCAGGCCCGAGTCGCTGGAATTCCAATTATTTCGATCGCAGCCATTATCCAACATAACACTTCTGCCTTTGCCTCCCTTGAAAAAAGTAACATAAAAACAGTCAATGATTTTGAAAATAAACGTTACGGCGGTTGGGGATCGCCAATTGAGGAGACTGTTATTAAAGCAGTTATGAATGAAGCTGGGGCAGACTATGAAAAAGTTAAAAATATTACCATCGGTGAAACTGATTTTTTTAAAACAATAGGAAGAGATAGTGATTTTCAGTGGATCTTTTATGGCTGGGATGGTGTTGAGGCGGCTCGTCGGGGAATCAAATTAAATACGATTATGCTTAAAGACCTAAATCCAATTCTTGATTATTACACGCCCGTAATTATAACTAATGAAAATCACGTTAAAAATCAAAAAGAATTAGTAAAAAAATTTATGAAGGCCGTTACCCAAGGCTATGAATTTTCTATAAGAAATCCTACTGAGGCAGCCCAAATTCTGATTAAATCAGCGCCGGAACTCAATAAAGAATTAGTTAAACAAAGCCAGGTCTACCTAAGTTACGAGTATCAATCTGATTCTCAAAAATGGGGAATACAGCGGGAAAAAGTCTGGGAGAGATATGCTCAATGGTTGAGTGATCAAAAATTGATAAAAAAAATGATTAATGTGAAAGGTGCTTTTACTAACGAGTTTTTACCATGAAAAATAAGCCAAAATTGTTTATTGAAAATCTTTCACTCTCTTTTGAGCAAGAAGTCATAAAAAATATCTCATTAGAGATCTTTGCAGGAGAGATTGTCAGTATTATTGGCCCCTCCGGTTGTGGAAAAAGCACTCTTTTTAATATTATCTCCGGAATCTTATTGCAAGACAGCGGGGTAATCGCAATTGATGGCAGAGAGGAAAAACTAAGACAGGGCAAATTTGGTTACATGTTTCAAGAGCCGTTACTTTTTCCTTGGTTTACGGTTTGCGAAAATGTCATGTTAGGATATGAAGTTAAAGGGTTAGCAAAAAATGAGGCAGGAATAAATACTTCAGATTTATTGAAAAAATTTAATCTTTTTGAGTATGCGAATTTCTATCCAGATAGTCTTTCTGGAGGGATGAAGCAAAAGGTGGCACTACTTCGGACAGTGGCTTTTAATTCTTCAATACTACTTTTGGACGAGCCTTTTGGATCACTAGACGCGATCACCCGCAGTTCACTTCATCTTTACCTTCTTGAAATTTGTAAAAAATTAAATCTAACCGTTATTTTTACCACTCATGATATCCGCGAAGCCATCTTTCTTTCAGACAGGGTCTATGTTTTAAGCAAAAAACCAGCTACTATCGTTGACTGTTTAGAAATAAATTTACCCCGCCCGAGGAAAAGAGAGGATCTTACATCAAAACAATTTGTTGAACTGGAAAAAAAACTGATGAATTTACTTTAAATGGTAAGGAGTTTGTAACTTAAACTGATTAGCCTGGACTCTTTTAATTATTTTTTCTGCATTTGAAAATTGACTTTTTATTTTATTAATATCTTGTAGACGGCCGTCCATAAGATAAAGAACTTGATCGGCTTCCTTGTAAGTAAACCCGAATTCATCTTCATCAGTCTGCCCCTCCCAAAGGCCGGCGGTAGGGGATTGGTCAATAATATCTTGAGGCACTTTTAGATATTTAGCCAGTTGTAGGACCTGAGTTTTGTAAAGATATGCAATTGGCTCAATGTCTGAGGCAGCATCACCAAAACGGGTAAAGTACCCGAGAAGTCTTTCCGATTTATTCTCCGTGCCAGAGACCATGGCATTTAATTTTTTTGCTAAGTCAAAAAGCATTATCATTCGGACTCGGACCATGATGTTACCAAGACGAATTTTTGATTCATTATCATATTGAAAGCTTGATACCGTTTTTTTCGACCGCTTCACCCCAAAAGGGGCCCCAAGCGATTGTCTCAAAAAAGGTATCTTCACTTTCATGATACTTTTATTAAATTCCTCAACAATTTTTTTTATTGAAATGTTAATAAAATTAACTTCTTTCAGGTCAGTAGTTGTTTTTTCTCTCGGAAAATAATCCATCTGGACGGCATAAATATTTTTTGCTGGGAATACTTCCCTTAATAAATAAAGGACAGTCATTGAATCAATTCCGCCCGATAGTCCAAAAACAACCTTATCTATTTTTTGCTCTTTAAAAGTTTTTTGGAGAAAATTAATTATTTTATTAGTCTCATGTTTTGGGTTGATTAAAAGCGGGTTTATCATTGGTATAGTATACTGATTATGCGTAAGAAATGCCAAAAGTAAAGTAAAATAACAAATAACAAAATTCAAATGACAAATGAATAATAAATTTTAAATATTTAATAATAAAACAGTTTTGTTATTAGTGATTTGTTATTTAAAATTCAATTGTTATTTATCATTTATTATTTAAACAATGAGCAATCGCGTAGCGTTAATAGTCGGTCGGTTTCAGCCTTTTCACAAAGGTCATCTGTATTTAATTAAAAAGGCCTTAGAAAAAGCGGAAAAAATTGTTTTTGGTATAGGGAGTGCCAGTATTTATAACGAAGATAACCCTTTAAGTTTTGAACAAAGAAAGCTAATGATAATTGAAGTTATAAGGCAAGAAAAGATTGAGAATAGGGTGTTGAAAATTGTTGCTTTGGAGGATTTTTTTGATAATGAAAAATGGCTAAAAAATTTAGAAAAGCAAGTCGGTAAATTTGATCTGTCTTTAGGGAACAATGATTGGACTAATGATATATTAGAAAAAGCCGGACACCAAGTTTTGAGAGTGGATTATTATAAAAGATTATTATACGAAGGTTGGAGGATTAGGAAGTTAATTAGAGAAAATATGAGTTGGCAAGATAGAGTGCCTAAATATTTAATTAAAGAAATTTCTAATAAAATTTCAAATTTTAGAAACGTAGTTGTTGGTGGAACCTTTGACCATTTTCATCTAGGGCACAAAGTCCTATTAGATAAGGCTTTTGAGGTGGGAAAAAAAGTTGTGATTGGTATTGCCACAGGAGAAATTTATAAAAATAAATTTTTATCGGAAACAATTGAACCGTTTAAAATAAGAAAAGAATCAGTTGAAAAATATATAAAAAAATATCTTATAGACGGCCGCATGGTAGATATTATTTCTTTTTCTCATTTTACAGGTGGAGTAGATAAATCAAAAGATATCGAGGCGATCGTGGTTTCAAAAATCACCTATCCTAATGCATTAAAAATTAATAGGTTAAGAGATAAGAATAAACTGCCTTTGTTGAGGATAATCATCATTGACGATATTTTAGCCCAAGACGGTAAGCTGATCAGTTCAGAAAGAATTCGTGCAGGAGAAATAGATAGAAATGGGGATAATTATCAATTATCAATAATCAATAATCAAAATAAAGAATTAATTATGCCGGAAAGTCTGCGACCAAGATTACAAAAACCTTTAGGAAAAATTTATCAAACAACACGTCAAATTATTGTAGGGGCGAATCTTGATTCGCCCAAAAAACCCATAATGATTATAGCGGTTGGGGATATTATTGTGAATTCGTTGTTAAATAACCGTATTGATCCGGACGTGAAGATAATTGATTTCCGCTCGCGACGTGAGCCGATTAAAACGGATGCTTTTATTAAAGACAGTCTTTATAAAGACTGTCTTTATTTAAATAATCCCGGAACCATTAATTTAAAAACCGCAGAAATAATTAAAGAAAAAATAAAATTAGCTCTTTATAAGAAAGTTAAATCATGGATTGTTATTAATGGAGAAGAAGATTTGTTAGCTTTGCCAGCAATATTATTTGCACCGCTTAAATCTTTAGTTCTATACGGACACTGGCAGTTAGGAATAATTGCAGTTGAGGTGACGGAAGCGTCAAAAAATATGGCCTTCAAAATTATTAGTAAATTTATCTCTAAATAGAATTACCTTTTTACTCTAAGAGCTATTGAAGAAGCTAGTTTGCGGTGACGTTTCCAATCCCAGAGAAATGTTTCGTTAGTAATCTTTTTAAAGGCAAATTCATTAGCTAAAAATTTGTATGACTTTCCTTCTTTTAATATAATTCTTGATGAACTGCCTCCATCCAAAAAGTAACCCCATTTAAATCTTGACGGAGAAAAATATGGACCAATATCTTTTGCCGAAATCCCTTTAAATTTAGGAATATATTTTGATCCATCAAAAACAAAAAAATGAATATTTCCTGCCACGTCCTCAGCAATCACCGAACGTGCATCTCGACTATTGATTCTCTCGGGCACAAAAAAGTATGGATCAGTGACACTTTTTCCAATCGTGACCCCTGAAGTTATCGTTGTCAAATTTAATCCATCCAGTGTAAGTGGGGTCACCTTATCACCGACTTTATATTTATTTTTTTTGTTATCAATTTGTAATATAAACAGACCGTCAAAAAAATGGGTATTACCACTAAAATTAATTTTTGAAATAATGAGGCTACCTTTTTTATTTGTATTTACTACAAGGTCAACAACGGTTGGATTTGAAGGTGTATGGATACATGTATGATCCAATGTCCCCATCCTAACCCCAGTTTTTGGATCATATTGTTTAATTAATTTTGAAGAACCAGAGTTATATAAAATAACCTCATTAATATTTTTTTTATCAATATTAGATTTTGATCCTATCCATGTGATAGTTTGATTAGCTATTTTTATTGTCCCGATAGATTTGGGCTCTTTTACATTTAATTTTTGATCCTTAACGTAGATAATAGGTTCATTACTGGAAGGAAGTCCAACTACTTTACCATCACGGATACAAAAATGATAAGGGTAATCCTTGGGGATTTTATCAACTACATCTATGAGAAAAAAAAAGGAACCATTAATCACTGCAAGTATAGAAGGATTGCTTTTGATGTAATCAAATAAGTAATATGGCCTCTTAGTTGAATGAATAAAACATGATAAGTTAGGGTTTTTTTGATTCCAAAATAAATCGTATATATTGGTAAAATTTCCGTCCTCCAATTCCATTACCTCAGTCTTCAACCATACATCTTTATGAATCTCTTCGAGAGACATCTTCTTCTTAAAAACAATAGTTTGAGTGTTTTTACCAATATTTTGAATATCTACAGATATGCCAGTTTTAGCTGCATATAGTTCTTGCTGCTTTTGATTGTAGACTTGTATATCATTCTGCCTCATATATATTCATTGAAAAATACATTATAATACAAAGGAGTTCGAAAATCAAAAAACGACTTATGCAAAAAAAAGTTTTAAATATTAGCATAAAATCTCCACAAAAAGGCAATCCTACAGATAAATATTTTTTTGACTATCTGAATTCTCTTAACAATATTATTGTTTTTTCCCCTCATTTAGATGATGCAGTTTTATCTATGGGCAGCCTAATATCTTATTTCTCGCAAATGAAAATCAAAGTAGAAATTATTACTGTTTTTACAGAAGGGTCTCCTGGATCATCAAAGGCAATACAAAGACATTTAGAAAATGCAAATTTTTCTGATTCAAAAAAATATTTTCAGGCAAGAAGATTAGAAGATCTAAAAGCACTAAGTGAACTTGGATCATGTGCGATTCAGCATCTTGGATATATCGACGCTCAATGGAGACGATCAAAAACGGGTTTTTCCTTATATAACGACTGTCGAATGATACCCATCAATAAAGAGGACTATTCGTTATATGATGAACTTGTCTTAAAATTTAAGAAACTTTTTCATTCAACCGAAAAAACTGGAGTTTTTGCACCTTTAGCAAGAGGGAGACATGTAGATCATCAAATAGTTCGTAATGTTGCGAATGTAGTTTTTCCTCAGGCAATTTTTTATCAAGATTTTCCGTATTCTGGATTGTATGAAAATGAAGATTCTTTTATTCAGGCTAATAATCTAACTGGATTTGAATGGAAAGGTGATTATGAAGCAAAAAAGAAAGCAATATTACGATATAATACACAGCGTTATAGTTTGTTTCACAAAGGGCCGATGAATCTGCCGTATGAAAAATATTACATTCAGTCAATTTCTTTGTTATAATTCTACCTATGGCAAATATATATCAACCGTCTGAGTTTGAGAAAAAATGGGCAGAAAAATGGGATAAAGATAAGACATATAAAGCTCCAAAACCTGATAAAAAACATAAGAAGCAATTTATCTTTCCCATGTTTCCATATCCATCAGGGGCAGGTCTTCATGTTGGTCACGTTCGTGTATATACTGGCACTGACGTTATTGCCAGATTTTATCGTATGAATCAATATGCGGTTCTTCATCCAATCGGATGGGATGCATTTGGACTACCGGCAGAAAATGCTGCTATAAAAGCCAAAAAAAATCCCATGGACATGGTGCCGGATCATATTGCTACATTTAAGCGTCAGATGAAATCTTTAGGCTTTTCTTTTGACTGGGATCGGGAATTTACCACAACTGATCCTTCATATTACAAATGGACGCAGTGGTTATTTTTACAGTTTTACAAAATGGGATTGTTGTATAAAAAAAATGCGCCGATTAATTTTTGCCCTTTTTGTAAAACCGGTTTATCAGAAGAGGAAGTTTTACCTAACGGGACTCACGAGCGATGTGGAAATAAAATAGAAAAAAAAGATCTCCCACAGTGGTTATTCAAAATTACCTCCTATGCTGATAGGTTATTGCAAGACTTGGAAGGACTAGATTGGCCAAGAGGAATTTTGGAAATGCAGAAGAATTGGATAGGAAAGAAAGAGGGAATAAATATTGATTATAAAGTTAAAGATAGTAATGAAATTATTACCTGTTTTACTACAGCTCCGGTAAATTTTGGTATGACGTTTATGGTAGTTTCGCCAGAGCATAAATTTATAAAAAAAATAATTAGAGGAGAAATAAAAATTCCAAAAGATAGATTAGAAGATATAAAAAAATATGTTAAATCGGCATCAGAAAAAACCGAACAGGAAAGGTTAAATGAGGGAAGAGAAAAAACGGGAGTGTTTACGGGTTTATATGCTTATAATCCTGTGGCACAATGGGACGTGCCGATTTGGATAACGGATTTTGTTTTGGCCAATGTTGGAACTGGCGCAGTTCAAGGTTGTCCAGGTCATGATTATAAAGATTTTGAATTTGCTAAAAAATTTAGATTACCGATTATTCGCGTTGTAGTTGGTGAAGATGGAGACCAGTCAGAGATTAAAGAAAGCCATCAAGTAATTATTAAGGGCATGAAAGGAAAAATGGTTAATTCAAAGTTTTTGAATGGTTTAACATTCTCTGAAGGGCTTGAAAAAACTATGGATTATATTGAGGAAAAAGGTTGGGGAAAACGAGTAGTTACTTATCACCTCCGTGACTGGATTTTTTCTCGCCAACGATACTGGGGTGAACCGATTCCAATAATAATTTGTAAAAAATGTGGCTTGGTTCCTGTTCCTGAGGATCAACTACCTGTTGAACTACCAAAAGTCAAAAGTTATGAGGCAACGGGAACGGGGGAGTCGCCTCTATCTGCAATTTCCGATTGGGTAAGTGTCAAGTGTCCGAAGTGTGGAGAGCTGGCAAAGAGAGAAACAGACACAATGCCAAATTGGGCAGGAAGCTGCTGGTATTTTATAGCTTTTTCTTTCTGGAATGAGGATGCTCGATACCGTGTTTCTCGTCCGCTTCACCCTAAAGGGACCCAAGCGATTGACTCGAAACAGATATCTTCGCATCCCTCTGCTAAAAGTTGGAAATTAAAAATGGAAAATTCCGGTAATTGGTTACCTACTGACTGGTATATAGGCGGTGCGGAACATGCAGTTTTGCACCTTTTGTACGCTCGCTTCTGGGTCAAAGCATTATATGACTTAAAATTACTAAACTTCAAGGAGCCATTTACCAGACTTCGAAATTTAGGAATGATCCTTGCTGAGGATAATCGCAAAATGAGTAAATCACTTGGTAATGTCGTCAATCCGGATGATGTACAGAAAGAATATGGAGTCGATGCGCTGAGAGTCTATGAAATGTTTATGGCCCCTTTTGATCAGGAAATTGCCTGGTCAACCAAAGCATTGCAAGGATCGTATAGATTTGTTACCAGAATATGGAAACTTTTTCATGACCAAAAATCAATTGGAGAAAATGAAAATAAACAATTGGTATCAAAACTACAAAAAACAATCTTAAAGATAACAAAAGATATTCCGGACGTTAAATTTAATACGTCAATTGCGGCAATGATGGAATTTATCAACGAATGGTCCTCCTCCGCTGAAGCTTCGGAAGGACAAGGAGGGTTGAGTCGAGATAACGCAAAGAAGTTTTTGCAGATTTTGGCTCCGTTTGCCCCGTTCACCACAGAAGAGATCTGGCATGAAGTTTTTGGAGAAAAAACTTCTATTCATCTATCAATTTGGCCGAAAGTTGAAGGAGAGATTATTGAGGAAGAGATAATTTTGCCTGTGCAAGTTAATGGAAAACTGCGTGCGACTATTAAACTATCAAACCATAACCTATCTGAAACGGCCGTCGTGAATAGGTTATTGAAAGAAGAGAAAGTGAAAAAATATGTTGAGGGGAAAGAGTATAAAGTTATTTATGTGCCGAGAAAAATTATTAATTTTATTGTCTAATTAAACCAATAATATGATCGATTACCCAAATAGACAGAAATATATTGACGCTTTACAAAAACAGTTAGAACCTAATGTCTTTAAACATTCGCTCGCTCTTGAGGCTTGTATGGGGGGACTTTATGATTATTTTGCTAAGAATAGTCAGCTGTCTAATGATCAAGCTACTAAAGAGGAATGGATGCTCGCTGGTTTGCTTCACGATGTTGACTATTCCGGTGAATTCAAACCAACTCATCCGCAAAAAACTCTCGAAGCATTAGCCAAATATTACCTGACAATTCCGGAGTCTGTACATAATCTGATCAAAGCTCACGCCCCGGACTTGACTGGTTATCAGCTAAAAAATAAAGCTGAATGGTCAATCTTTTGTGCTGATAGTTTGACCGGTCTGATCATGGCAGTTGCTTTTGTCTATCCTTCGAGAAAACTTTCAGATGTAAAATTATCATCAATAATAAAAAGATTGTTAAAAGAACCGAAATTTGCCGCCGGTACTCGCCGCGAAGAAATTAAAAAATGTGTTGATCCAACTGGATTAAATCTGCCGGTTGAAAAATTCGTCGAGATTTGTCTTGAGGCGATGCAAGCTGTTGCGGGAGAAATAGGGCTTTAATTCTTCTGTTGACAACGTACACAAGGTAATTTATAATTTTAACTATGAAGCCGGTAAGGTTTAGTGAAGATAAAAATAAGTGGTTAAAACAAAAAAGAGGGATAGACTTTGAGAGAATAATAAAAGCGATAGAAGACGGAAGTCCGGTAAAGGTTATAAAGCATCCAAACAAAAAACGATATAAAAATCAAAAAATATATTTAGTTTTAATAGAAAAATACATTTTTTCTGTACCAGCAGTAGAAGAAAAAGGATATATTTTTTTCAAAACAATTTATCCGAGTCATAAATATACAAAAATATTTTTTAAAATTAAAAGTTAAAAAAAATTATGAAACTAAAAAAATCAGCCTTTGAACCATTAGATGATTACGAAAGAGATTTGATCAAAGATCTGGAGAACGGTGAATTTGTTGAAGTGCCAAATCAAGAAGAAGAAATAAAGAAGCTTAGGGGTTATGCTAAATATACCTTAGAAAAAATGAAAAAAAACAAGAGGATCACGATCAGAGTTGAAAACAATGACCTAGAATTAATTCAAAATAAAGCCATTGAGTCGGGGATTCCTTATCAAACTTTGATTGCCTCAATCCTTCGTAAGTTTGCTAGGGGAAAGATAAACATTGGTGTTTAGTGCTAAATTAGCCTAATTTAATGAAGAAAGTAGCTTCTGACATTGGTTTGTAAAAACGAGATGAAATTATCGTTTCAAATTGATAGAATGAACAGCTTGTTTACAACAAGGGGTTTACCCTGAGCGAACGCTAGCGAGTCGAAGGGTCCATAGCTCAACTGGTAGAGCAGCAGCCTTTTAAGCTGTTGGTTCAGGGTTCGAGTCCCTGTGGACTCACTAAGATCGGCAAAATTATTGCGGCCACAAGAAAGTTAGCTTATGAAAAATAAAAAAAAGGATAAGGCATTTGTATTTACCATCACATACATATTGCTGATGCTGATTCTTTTTATAATATCTTTTATTTTCGAGAGAGGTAGAGAATGCTTTGCGACTAATCCTTATTGGAATTATGGTTTTATTGACCTACCTTGTTATTTCATTGATACTACATTTAAAACTTTACTTAATCCGTCTTACTCTTTGTTTTTACTTATTATGCCAGAATACTTTCCTGTTCTATCATTTTTTATGATTGCTTTGATCACAAATAGTATTTTGATTTATTTACTAATTAAATTAATATCTAAAAAAATTTCACTTAAAATTAACAATAAACCTTTCAAAGTATAGCTTGGCAGAATACAAATAATCTCCTTTACGAGCATTGTTTAATAGGTAAACAAAAATACCAAGTAGAAGAAATGCAAAAAAGATTAACCAAACAAAATAATCAAAAATTTTCTTTATTAAGGACATATCGTATTTTCTATTATATAATAGTAAGGCAAATCATATGAATCCACAAACTTTTATTCTAAAAAATGGTCTCCAGGTAATATTTATAGATACAAAAACTTTTCCAACTTTAACAACTTTACTCTTAGTCGGTGCCGGAAGCAGGTACGAAAATGAAATAAATAACGGAATAGCTCACTTTTTTGAACACATGGCCTTTAAGGGCAGTAAAAAATATCCTAATTCTTTTGTTATTTCCTCAACGGTTGAAGGCTTTGGCGGAGTCTTTAATGCCTTCACATCAAAAGATCACACAGGTTATTGGATAAAAGCGACTAATGAACATTTTGAAACAATGATTGACGTCATTGCGGACATGATTCAGACACCGCAATTATTGGAAGAAGAAATTGAAAGAGAAAAGGGCGTTATTGTTGAGGAAATTAATATGTACGAAGATATGCCACAGAGGAAAGTCGGAGATATCTTTGAAAATTTATTATATCGAGGTAGTCCTTTGGGATTTGATATTGCCGGAACCAAAGAAACGGTGACAAAATTTACACGGCAAACATTTACTGATTATATTAATAGCCTTTATCATCCAAATAATGCGGTTCTGGTTGTTGCTGGGGGGTTAACTAACGGACACGGAAAGACTCGACAACAAAAATTTTTTGACGGAAAACCTCAAACCGCAAAAAATTTGTTGTCTTCGCCTTTTATTGAATACTTAGAAGTTATCCAAGAAAAATTTTCTGATTGGAAATCGGGTAACAAGTCATCATTTATAAAAGTTAAAGAGACTCAGGTAGAGCCTCAAATATTAATCAAATACAAAAAAACTGAGCAATCACATTTTTCATTGGGCTTCCGGGCATTTTCTTTTAATGATGATAGAAAATATGCAATGAATTTGTTAGCTACAATTCTAGGCGGAGGGATGTCTTCCCGCTTATTTACTCAAGTTCGAGAACGACGTGGTCTTTGCTACTATATTTCGTCAGGTGGTGATTTTTATCATGATTGTGGTAGTTTTATCACTCAGGCTGGAGTTACAAATAATTTGAATAAAATAAAAGAGGCAATCAAGACAATCATAGACGAACATAATAAAATAAAAAAAGGCGAAATAAAGAAAGAGGAACTAAATAAGGTTAAAGAAATGATAAAAGGCCGCCTGATGCTTTCAATGGAAGACTCAATGAACATTGCCTCTTTTTTTGGAACTAAAAAAATTCTTCAAAATAAGGTTGAGACACCGGAAGAGATTATCAAAAAAATCGAGGCGGTTACAGCTAATCAAATAGCGGCGTTGGCAGTTGATATTTTTACACCGGAAAGACTTAATTTTGCTTTAATCGGGCCTTTTGAAGATCAAGACTCATTTGTTGATGTATTAACATACAATAATCCGACTTAGAATGTAGGAGTATAGTACCTAATGATCAAGACCAGTAGTTTTTTATTATTTTTAATATCTCAACGCTGATTATTATTAATGCCGGAAAAATAATTATTAACCAGACTCCAATAGGAGTTTTTGCAAACCCAACGAAATAACCTAAAAAAGGGTAGATTAGAATAACCTTGCCAATAACCAATCTTGGAACAACTATTTCATGATCAATTGCCACATTAGCATCACCTTTTGTTACATAAACATTACCTCCCAGCTGAACAATCCTGTGTGTCACTATCTCCTCATGCCTATAGACTTTAGAATTATAGGTAATAATATCACCCTGAGAGTATTGAGGGAGCTGTTTTGTAATAATAATACTGCCTTTATTTAAGGTTGGGTTCATTGAGTTAGACTTGATAGTAAAGGCTCTCAATCCAAATAAATTAGTTGACAAGATAAAAGTTAAAAAGGAGAAGACCAAATAAATAAAGATGAAAACATAATAATAATAATATGAAGACTCTAATTTATTCATTTTTAATTCCAACTTCCGCTTGAGATTATATTATACAGATTTCTTTCAGCATAAAATCCTTTTTTACTTTCTGGATCATCGCGCCAAGTTTTAAAATAAAAATTAAATTCACAGGTTTTGTTTTTTAAAGTAGCACTATCATCATCAAGTCCAATAAAAAAAATCCAATCCTCTGGTTTAGCATCACTGATATTTGAGTCAAGAACAAATTCCATCAGTCTTCCTTGATATTTATAACTGCCTTTTTGCATGACGTCAAGTTTCAAGACTTGACAAAAATCATTATCACCATTGGTTTTTATAGTCTTTAATCGGTACTTAAAATTAAGTTTCCCATCCTTTTTGATCCTAACCGCTCCGAGATCAAAACCTTCTGGTTGGAAGTTAATAGTCCGAAAAAGCTGGCTAATATAACCATTATTAGCGGTATGCCTCTGGGAAAAAGACAAAGTTGTGGCCGAAAAGTGATTGTTACGGACAGTTCTTTCAGCAAAGAGATCAGCATCAGTATGACCGGTATTGAGTAAGAACAAGGCAAGAAAAAGAAAGATAAAAAAGATTGATTGAGTTCTAAAGCTTAACATTGGACAACATCTTCAATATTTGATTAATAATCAAAACAAGGGATGGAATAAAAACCAGAATTATCAGTCCAAGGATTGATCTAGAAAAGTTGACAAGATAACCCAATTTAGGAATAATGAATATTACTTTACCAATAATCGCTTCTTGGAATATGCTCGCATCATCTTCAGATCGGTTTGCATCGCCTTTGGTAATAAATTTTGTCTGATTTTTTTCTTGGGAGGCAGATACGATGCGGTGAGTAACCACCCGATTTTCTTCGCCATAAAAAGTAACAGTGTCATTTTTGATATATTGATCTTGACGATGGGTAATAATAATGTCACCGATTAAAATTGCAGGTTCCATTGATCCTGACAGAACCATAAAAGATTTATAACCACCAAGCAAACTGGTATTGGAGGCAATAGTAAAAACAGCAAGTAATAATACTATTCCCAAAAAGATCCAAGAACTGATATTGTAGATAAGTTTTAAAAAAGATTTCATAGATCTATCAATTTGATGTAAGTTAGGAGGCGGTATTTTAAAAACCGCCTCCTAAACTTATGTTTACTGAAAATCAATGATTATTTTTATTAATTAGCTGGTGTTGGCCCATTGATTAATTGAATCAAGCGAAAGTTCATATCAAACCGAATACTATCGCTTTGGATCTCATTGCCGTAAGTATTCTCATCAGCTGCCCAGTGAGCAGTGATGGTTTTTGTTTCTCCGGCACCGACGATAACAGGAGTTAGGCCATTCCAGTCAAGCCCAACTTTTGATTGATTGGCTGTAGCCAAGGTTGAATTAACCTTTTCTACACTATCTAAATCAACCTTAAGATTGATAACTGCACCAAGTTCCCCTTCACTATCAACCTCACAACCAGCCTCAGCGGCTTTTTCTTGGTCGTTACAACCATTTTCTTGATTGCCGACATTTTGTAATCTGACAAGCAATCGACCAGGAAGAGTCCCAGTATTTTTTACCGTCCAGGTTTTGGTTCCGCTTATATTCGCGTTATCACCCATATTTTCGATCACAAATGGTTCCAGCTTGGTCCCATTTGACGAGACATCAAGGTCCAAAGTACCAGTAGTAAACTTACTGGTTGAGACAGTTCGAGTGGCAAAGAAATAAGCTATTGTAGCTCCCACTCCGGCTGCCAGGACCACACCAATAATCATTATGCTGATGAACAGTTTTTTCTGTTTATCCATAGAGCTTTTCGGGTAAATTTATAATAAATTTAGTATATGTAAATAATATGTATAATGTCAAGTACAGGTTGAGGTTGACAAGAGTAGAGATAATGACTATTATTTTAATAATTTTATTCTCAAAGCTTCATAGCTTTGAGGTAGCAATTAAATAAATAATTTTTTGTGAAGAAAGTCTTGATCATAGTCCTCCTAGGAATTCTAATCTACAGTTTTTCCTTGTTTAATGGTTTTGTCTGGGATGATGAAGTGATGTTCCAAAAAGGAACTTCAATACAAGCTAATACTTATTTTCGACCAGTAATTTCAGCTATTTATTCAACTATTTATAATATTTTTGGGCCACGACCATTTTTTTTCCACTTTTTTCAGATAATCTTTCATATCGTCACAGCGGTATTAATTTTTTACCTTTTCAAACGTTTCTTTAAAAAAACTATTTCTTTTTTTCTTGCTTTAATTTTTCTTGTTCATCCAACCAATGTTGAAGCTATTTCTTTTGCATCCGCCATGCAAGAAGTGCTATTTACTTTAACAGGAATAGTTGGACTATATTTGCTTGTCATCCCCTCAAAGGAGGGGATCCAGACTAAAATGGATTCCCGCCTCCGCGGGAATGACATTCATGTTCAAGTTTTTTTTGCAACTCTTTTATTATTCGTTGCCTTGCTTATGAAAGAGACAGCGATAGTTTTTTTTCTCCTAGCTTTTTTTTATATGTTTATTTATAAAAGATCACAAACTAAAATTTTAATTAACTTTTCTATCTTTACCGTAATTTTATTGATGATATATTTCTTACTTAGACTTTCCAGTGGCAACCTCTATGTTCAGGGCCAAGGACTTTTCCCGATTATGCGCGTCTCTCTTATGACTCGACTTATTAACATTCCCTCAATAGTTTTATACTATCTCACAATGTTTTTTTACCCATTTAATTTAGCTATTGCTCAGCACTGGGTAGTTAAGACAATTAATTTCCAGAATTTTTGGTTACCGTTAATAATTGTTATAGGATTTTTTTTATTGTTTTTATGTGGGTTTATCTTTGTGTCATCCCCTCGCCCGCCTGCAACGCTATGCGTAGCATTGCGGGCAGGAAGGAGGGGATCCATGGATTCCCGTCTGCACGGGAATGACTACATATTTTTCTTTCTTTGGTTTTTGATTGGACTATTACCTCATTTACAAATTATTCCTATTAATATGACGGTCGCCGAACGGTGGCTGTATTTTCCAATGATTGGACTTCTGGGAATGATTGGCTCAATAATGTCATCCTCGCGCAGGCGGGGATCCAGACTATTATTTTCATTGGGAGTCGTGATTATTCTTATTTTTTCAATGAGGAGTTTTGTCAGAACTTTAGACTGGAGAAATGGCCTGACTTTATTTAGTCATGATATCAAAAAAAATAGCAGTTTTGATTTACAAAACAACTTTGGCACAGAATTATTTAGAGTTGGAAGGTATGAAGAGGCAAAAAAATATTTTGAAATCTCAACGAAATTAGCTCCTTATTGGTGGGTCAACTGGAATAATTTGGGGGCGAGTTACGAACATGAAAAAAACTAT